>CAZJXZ010000194.1:0-4930 GCA_964549955.1 uncultured Eubacteriales bacterium | reverse complement strand
CCCCGTGGGGAACCCCTGCAGCTGCGGGCGTTGCGGGGAGCATGCCGTGCCACCCGCTGTCAATCATTGGCTCTCACGGAATTTAGGATGATTCCTTTGAAAGATTGAAGACAGATTCTTATAGGAAGAAAATTCTTAAGAACTGGATAAAATACTTAAAAAGTCTGAAAAAAGTTCGTTCTTTTTCCGTTAACTTTTAATTTTCTTAAAACTTATAATAAACTCTCTGAGAGCTACACTTACTGTCCCGGCCACGAACATCCCAAAAACAATGAGCATCGGACCGAACCAGTAAACAGCCCCTGCTCCAATCGCACACCCAATCAACGGCCAGAGGAAGATGCGAAAGAATCCTGTTCT
This sequence comes from uncultured Eubacteriales bacterium, assembly GCA_964549955.1. Taxonomy (GTDB): domain Bacteria; phylum Acidobacteriota; class Aminicenantia; order Aminicenantales; family Aminicenantaceae; genus CAZGMN01. Next base: position 4,570 of record CAZJXZ010000194.1, on the reverse strand, counting down.
CCTTGTCTTGGACAAAATCTCAAAGATAACGATTCCTGTGGCAAAGCCTGCCGCAGTCATCAGCGGGCTTAAGATCCAGCAGACGGCTTCCAAAGGAGCATTATCCATACGAGAGACCTGAATGAAAGCCCCCATTGAGACCAAATAGAAAAGACCGCCGAAAAGAAGCGAAAGTGCAACTTTGAGGAGCAATCTCCCTAAGCTATTAATCTTCACGGCTAGCTCTTTAGCTCAAAAGAAAATTACCCTCCAGCGCAGTTATTGAAAATCAGAGGATATTGTTTGTAAAATCATACGCTTTTGGAGAACGACCTGTCAACGCAAGTTAGCATTTTTTCTCGCGCGGGAAACCCGTGTGTTTTCGAGACACTCAGCCTGAGCTTATTCACGTCATAGATCTGTGGATGCCTCTTCAAGGAAAAGATGTCTAATAATAAAAAGATAAATTTATCTGGCCGAAGATTTGTTCTTTTTCTTGAGTCTTGAATCGCTTTGTGTTGTAAACATAATTGTAGCTGATTCTGAACCGGCCGCTTATCACCGTGACGCCGGCAACGACATTGGCCATTAAGATTCTTTTCTCTACGCTGTGGCTGGTGCCGAAAGTGTTGCCGTCGAGAAAAATGTCCCGCAGCACAGCCTCTCCCTTGACTGCGAGAAGAAAGTGAATTCCGAACCTGTTTTTTGGGCTGAGAGATGAGTCCTGATTTCCAGCAGCGGAGGCTGTCTCCCTCCCCCTATTGGCGCAAAAATGAAAAGTTCCAAAATCATCAGGCAGGTTTAAGCCGCAGCGCGCTTCCATGCCGGCAGCGGAGCCGATATAAACATTTCCCAAGCCAGCTCTCAGGTGCGAAATCAAATCGCAGCCAAATCTGCCGCCCCTCCTCGAATCGAGGAGCTTGGACCTATGCTCGAAGAGGGCTTCCAAGGCCAGTTCGTCATGAAGCTGATTATCCCAGCCGTTAGGATGGGTAAAGTTGAAAAGGTTATGAATAAATTTTTGGCTTTGCTCGGCAAGGGAAGAAGGGCCCACTATTCCCAGCTCAAATTCCAAAGTATCCATGACATGGGTACTTCTGCTGTGAAAACCTATTCCCATATAGGAAAGACCGGCATAGGGCCGGTCATCCTCGATCAGGTCGCTCCGCTCGATGTCGTAAGGAGTGTAAATATTTTGCCCCAAGAAAATCGAGATGCGGTTCTGGGAGCCAGGCCTGATGAAAGGCGACTTTTTGCCCAATGAATACAGCCATCCAGCAAGCCGAGAACCTGCTTTGTCCGCCGCCATATCGGCAGAAATCCAGCTCAACCTGATTCCGTTGGTATAATACTGGTCTGTGCCGGCAAAAATATCGTTTTCGAGCTGAAGGCCGATGACTCCTCGACCCTTGGCCTTCTCGCCTCGAGCTGCAGCCATAAGCGGCAGCGCTCCTGCAAGAATCGCATAAAAGAAAAGAATCAAGAGCAGGGTGATGCCCACGCTCCCTCTGGCCGCTCGCCATGACAATTTAACGAAATCCGTTGCTTTTAGATTAATTTTCATTACTTGCCGAGATAAGGCACGCCTTTGGCAATCCATTCTGCTGCAGGCTCGCCCTTGAGGTAATGGTCAAAGTATTGTTTCATCTTGACGGCATAATCCAGCTTGTTGGGATACTTCTGAGGATGGTGAGGCTCGCCCCGGTACTGAAGAAAGATGCAGTCCTTGCCCAGGCGGCGCATGGCCAGGTAAAACTCGATGCCCTGATACCAGGGAACAGCTCCGTCTTCATCTCCGAACATGAGGAGCAAGGGAGTCTGGATTTGGTCGGCAAAGAATACGGGTGAATTTTCGATGTAGAGCTGGAGAGAATCCCAGAGGCTTCCGCCGATTCTGCTCTGCGATTTTTCATACTGGAACTGCCGCGCCATTCCTGATTCCCAGCGTATGCCGTTATAAGCGCTGGTCATGTTGGAAACTGCAGCCCCGGCTATAGCGCAGGCAAATATATCCGTCTGAGTAATGATGAAGGCTGTCTCGTAGCCGCTCCAGGAATGTCCGTGCAAGCCGATTCTCTTCGGGTCGACGACACCCATCTCGACTAGCTTCTGCACTCCTGGCACCAGACATTTTGTGGCGGAAAAGCCGGGGCGGCCAACATCGTAGCGAATGTCAGGAAGAAAGATGGCATAGCCATTGCTGGCGTAGAATGGAAAACAGGGACGATGGTTGACCACAACCTGGTTGAACTCGTAAAGCCGCTGCGAAAAGTGTTCGTAAAAATAAACGATGAGAGGATACCTCTTCCCTGGCTCATAATCTCCTGGCTTGACCAGAACACCTTGAAGCGGGATCCCATCAAGGCTACTCCATTCCACAAGCTCGGTGCTTCCCCAGGCAAAATCAGAGAGCTGGGGATTGACATCAGAAATCTTCTTTGGAGAACTAAATTTCAGGTTGCTTATCCAGATATCAGGAAATTCCTCGTAACTTTCTCTGGTGTAGATCAAGGCATCAGCCTTCTTGGCTTTGGCCAGAAACCTGAAGCTCTTTCTCTCCTCAATCAGTTTTTCAACGCCTGTGCTTCCAATTCTGCAGGAATAGAATCCGCTGTGTTTCTCAAGGTCATGATAAGCGGAAAGAAGGAGCTCCTGATTTTCGGCGAAGAAGCGCTGCTCAGGGTCGAGCTGGAGAATGCGAAAAGAGAGGTTTTGCGCCCGTCCCTTTCCACCAGTCAGGCAGAGAGGCTGGCCTGTCTCTGTTGAGAATTGCCAGATATCAAACTTATCATAGAGCAGAACAGCCCTGTCATTCTCCACCCAGCCACCAAAGCCATAGCCAGGAGGCCTGCCCGGAGAATCGTGGTCTTGGTCGTAAAAGGGAACAGCAAGAGGGCTTGTCAGGTTCCGGGTCGCACCGGTTTTACTGTCAAAAAGATACCAGTGCTTATCGTCATAATAGACGATGTACCGGCCTCCAGGAGAGATGACAAAAAGATACTCAAGCCGCGAGGCCACCTTGCGGCGGGAGCCATCTTTGAGGCTGACTAAATAAATATCGTTCAAACCCCCATACCAAGTGAGTTCCTTCTGGTAAGGAACATCAGAAATTCCCAAAGCAAAATTCGGATTTTCTGCAGGCAGAACCTGTGGCATTTCTTTGTCTGCAAGCTGGACACATCGCTTTGAATCAGGGTGAAAGGCAGCAAGATAGGTTCGGTCTTTGAGCTGCGGCCAGTTTTTTTTCTGGTTAGGGATGATCAAAGGGTCGTTCCAGTGCCAGACATCGACCTCCCTCTTCTCCAAAATTTTATCGATAGCGAAGAGGTCAATCTTTTCCTCTTTCTTTTGTTCCTTCTCCCCTTCTATCTCAAGGAATTCTTTCGGCTTTAATCCGAAAAAGATTCGCTTGCCGTCCTCTGCCCAGGTCACCTTGTTTTTCTCAGGAATCACCCAGCCATCAGGGACAGCGTCAGTGGAAACAGCCTGGACTGGTTTTTGATTCTTCTCTTCCCAGAATCTAAGCGAATAGGAAGCGGCCTTGTTTTCCTCCTTGATGCCAGAGAGAAAAGCGAGCTTTGCTTCTTTTTTCGCCCAAGCGAGATTGGTGTAAGAGCCGTTTTCTTTTTTCTCTATGGTTTTTCGGGGAAGTTCTTCTTTTCTCAGCTCGACAAGATACAGTCCGTTGTCTTTTCCCTCAGGGTCGGCTACGACATAGGCCAGGTAGCTTGAAGAGCTGTCGAAAGCAAAGGAAAGGACACAAGCGATTTTAACCTCTTTTCCTGAATCGAGATGGCGTAGGACAAGAGTGCTCCCCGACTCTTTCTTCTTTTTGGAGATTTCCTCCACAGTTTTGCCTTTTTCTTTCTCCTCTGCTGAAACTTTTTCTTCCTTCTTCAGTTCCTCTTCCTCTTTATAATGATGATAGGCCAGCCAGGCTGAATCGTCAGAAAAGGCGAATCGCTCGACCTTCTCCAAGCGGATGACATTCCCGGTTGAAGTCTCAAGAAGAGCCATGCCCTGCTTTGGCTTCTCCTTTTTAGCTTTCTCCAACTCAACGGCTTCGGGCTTGAGTGCCATGACCACCCATCGAGAATTCTTGGAAAAAGAAGGATTACTCCCCCTCTCGATTGTAAAAACCTTGCCTTCTTTCAAGCCATGAACCTTGACCTCTCCATCTCCCCTGTCCGGCTGGGCATTGTAGGCGATCCACAAACCATCCTCTGCAATCACGGCGTCATGGATTTCCTTGAATCTCATTATGTCCTGAAAACTCAGCGCTTTTTTCGGCACAGCTTCGTCGGCAGCAACAGGGCCGGCAATAATCGCGCACCACAAGAGCAGAAAAACAAAGCCTATCTTCAAGCTCAATTTTCGATTCATCTCAATCCCTCCGTCTAATGGACTCAAATAATCTAAAACTCGAGCCTTTTATTTTCTAAGAGAAAAGCTTATAACACAGGAAATATCCGAAATCAACGACTGGGAGCTCCGGCCTAGTGGCGCGAAAACACGCAGGCTTTGCCCCAGCGACTCCTCGGAGGGGGAACAGCTTCGCTTTCCCCCTTCCGACGGTCGCTTCGCTCCCTGC
>CAZJXZ010000193.1:0-4936 GCA_964549955.1 uncultured Eubacteriales bacterium | reverse complement strand
AGAGAGGAGAGCGAAGCCTGAAACCGAGCAGCTTTTGCCTCGCTGGGGCAAAAGCTGCGTGCTTTCGAACCACTCTGCCTTCGCCTCTCACCAGTCTAGCTCTTTAAATAATTTATGACAGATTCGAAGATGCAGCGCCCGTCTTCGCTTCCTAAAATCAATTCCGAAGCTCTTTCCGGATGAGGCATCATTCCCATGACATTGCCTTCTTTATTCATCAAGCCGGCGATGCTCTCCACAGAGCCGTTGACGTTAGACTCTTCGCTCAATTTGCCCTCGCCGTTGCAATAGCAGAAGACAATTTGATCATTCCTCTTCAGCTCCAGAAGAGTTTCAGGAGGAGCGAAGTAATTCCCGTCAAAATGAGCGATGGGAATCTTCAGAACCTGTCCTTTTTTTGTTTTATGGGTGAAAGGAGTTTTCGAATTCTCAACCCTGATTTGGACGTGCTGGCAGAGAAATTTCAAGTTCTTGTTCCTGAGCATGGCACCGGGCAGAAGGCCCAATTCAAGAAGGACCTGGAATCCGTTGCAGATTCCGAGCACCAGCCCTCCTCTGAGTGCGAATTCTTTGACTTCCTGCATCAAAGGCGAGAATTTGGCGATGGCACCTGAGCGGAGATAGTCTCCGTAGGAAAAGCCTCCAGGAAGAATGACACATTCAACATTTTTGAGGTCGTGCTCTTTATGCCAGAGAAGAACGCTCTTTTGCCTAAGGACATCTTTAAGGATATAAAAGGTGTCATAATCACAGTTCGAACCGGGAAAGACTAAGACTCCGAATTTCATCTTTGGCCAGCAGTGGATGATTTGCCCATTTTTTCTTGCAGCTCACTCCAGGATTTGCCAAGAAAATTTTTCGATGATGGGATTTGCTAGGACTTTATCTGAGATTTCGACAATCGCCTTCTCTGCCTGCTCGCGGGAGACGCCCTTCAGTTCAAGCTCGAAGACCTTGCCCTGCCTGACGTCCTGGACAAAGTCATAGCCAAGAGTATGAAGGGCATTTTTAACAGTCTGACCCTGGGGGTCGAGGACAATATCCTTGAGAGAGACAAGGATCCTAGCTTTCATCGGCAAGCACTCTCTGGTAGATATAATCTATTTTTTCCAGATAAGGAGAGAGGGAGAAACAGGCATCGATTTCTTTCTGGGTCAAAACCTCTCTGATCTCTTTGTCAGATTGAATGAGGTCTTTAAAGTCGAGGTTCTCTTGCCAAGCCTTGAGGCTGTTTCGCTGAACAAGCTTGTAGGCCTTCTCCCTGGATATATCCTTTTTGGTCAGAGCCAGAAGCACACTCTGGGAGAAGATGAGGCCGCGAGTCAGCCGAATGTTCTCTTTCATCCGCTCAGTGTCGACTCTCCAGTTTTTGATGATGTCTATTGTTTCAGCCAGGATGAAGTCGGTGAGAATAAAAGAATCGGGGAAGATGATTCTTTCAGCCGAGGAATGAGAGATATCCCTTTCATGCCAGAGAGGAATATTCTCCAAGGCGACTTGCAGGTTGGCTCTGATGAGGCGGGCGAGTCCTGAAATTCGCTCGGAGCGAACAGGATTTTTCTTGTGGGGCATGGACGAAGACCCTTTTTGTCCCTCGCTGAAAGGCTCTTCGACTTCGAGGGCTTCTGTTTTCTGCAGATGGCGAATTTCAACAGCAAATTTGTCGAGGGATGAGGCAATGAGGGCCAGGGCTGAAATAACTTCGGCATGCCGGTCGCGCTGCAAGACTTGAGTCGAGACCGGAGCCGGCTTAAGGCCCAACTTTTTTAGAGCATAGAGCTCAATTTTCGGGTCAAGATGGATATAAGTTCCAACAGAGCCCGAAATGCGGCCGTAGCTGATGACTTCGAGCGCGGCTTCCATCCGGCGAAGATGCCGCTTCACCTCTTCATACCAGACAAGGAGCTTAACGCCAAAGGTGATGGGTTCGGCATGTACTCCATGAGTTCTTCCCATCATCACCGCTTTTTTATAACGCAGGGCTTCGGCTTTTAGGATATCCTGGAGCAAGACCAGGTCTTTTCGGATTTTCTGAAGGGATTCCTTGATGAGCAGCGAGAGAGCTGTATCGACGATGTCGTAGGATGTCAAGCCGAAGTGGATATAACGGGAGTCCTCTCCAACCTTTTCGGCCACTGAGGTCAGGAAGGCAATCACATCGTGTTTCACCACTTTTTCAATCTCTTCAATTCGCTCTACTGAAAAGCCGGCTTTTTTCTTGATCCTCTGAAGAGCCCTTGCCGGGATCTGTCCTGCTTTGGCTTGAGCTTCACAGACAGCGATCTCAACCTCAAGCCATTTCTGGTATTTATTTTTTTCGGTCCAGATGGCTCCCATCTCAGCAAGCGTGTAGCGTTCAATCATGGAATGAAGTCCTTTATGAAGCGAGGCAAAATCATATCAGCATCATCCGACCTTGTCAATTTTTTCAACAATCTTAGACTATTCTTTAATGTTTATTTTTCACTCTCAGAAGAGAGCTATCCTTAGGTATAAATATTTATATTAAAGATCTCATGCCATGATAATTTAATTTCCCAGAAGCGCAGGCTAAGTGGTTCGAAAACCGTTTGAAGGCTGAGCGGGCATGGTTCCTCGACCTTAGAGAGAGGAGAGCGAAGCCTGAAACCGATCTGCTTTTGCCTCGCTGGGGCAAAAGCAGCGTGGTTTCGAACCACTTAGCCGGAGCTTTCCAATTGTTCATTTCAAAGCTTTTCGTATAATAAATGTCTAAAAGAAATGGAAGGAAATATGGAATGGCCTGGCGATGACCGATTGGTTGAGAAGGCCAAGCGGGGTGATGCTGAGGCTTTCACTGAGCTGGCTCGCCGCTTCGAGCAGAAGATTCATCATGCGATTCTTGCTCTGACAAGGAATCTTCAAGATGCAGATGATTTAGCCCAGGAGACTTTCATGCAAGCCTACAAGTCTCTGAAGGATTTCAAGCAGCAGGCGAGTTTCTTCACTTGGCTCTACAGGATTGCCATCAATCTGACTCTGAATTTTCTGAAAAGAAAGAAGAAAGAGAAGATGAAAGAAACCTTAAATGAAGATCTTCCTCATGAGCTCAATTCAAGAGCTTCGATCCCTTCTGGCCAGCAGGATTCTCTGCAGAAAGAGCTCTCCGAAAAATTGAAGGAGGCCATTGATTCCTTGCCAGCTCTCTATAGAATTTCTTTTGTTTTGGTCGTTTTTCAAGGGATGTCCCACGGTGAGGTAGCTCGAATCTTTCGTTGCTCTGAAAACACAGTTTCCTGGAGAATGCACAAGGCAAGGAAAATGCTCCAGGCCAAGCTGAAGCCATATTTAAGAGAGGGATGAGATGAGACATAAGAAGATTCAAAAATGGCTCTCTGATCAATGTGACGGCGAGCTTTCTGGGAGGAGGAAGAGAATTCTTGAAGTGCATCTTGAAAGATGCGCCTTATGCCGTTCTTATGCCGAAAACTTAGAGAGAATCGCCAAGGAAACGAGCAAAATCAAGTTGCCCGAAGTTTCTCCTTCCTATTGGCAGGATTTTTCCTCCAGACTTAAAGCAAGGATCTCAATTCCCGAAGAGAGAGGGAGGGCTGAAGGGCTTTTCTTAAGATGGAGATGGGCCTTGGCGGCTGCAGCTTCTATTTTTGTCCTGGCCTTCGGGCTGTTTTTGTATCTTGCTCAAAACAAAATAGTTCAAGAGACTTATGATTTTTCTTTCGAAGATTCCTTCAGCCAAATCCGAGAAGAAATTGGCAATGATTCGGAGCTGGAGGATGTCTTCAATTCAATTCTATTCGCTTCCATCTGGGAAAACTTAGAAACTGACAGAATGAATATCGATCTCGACTTCTATGGGAACAATTTTTTCTGGGAGAATTTTTCAGAAGAAATAAGCGCTCCCGGCGCTGTAATAGAAAAAGAGACAAAATTATAGGAGGTTATGATGAAGATGAGAAGTCTTATTTCCATCATCCTTTCTCTGCTTTTGACAAGCCTATTTTTTGTGGCTGTCACTCAAACCAAGAGCCTCGCTCAGGAAAAAAACGAAAAAGAGCTTACTCCAAAATACAGGGCGTTTCTAGCAGAGACCCGATTGATCATCTCGCCTGAAGAGGAAAAGGTCTTTTTAGAACTAAAGTCTGACGAAGAGAGAGATAGGTTCATACAAAAATTTTGGGAATCACGAGGCGGAAGAGGAAGAGGAATTCAAGAAAATGTAATCCTCTTCAGAATGTTGAGGATGACTCAGGAATTAGACCTTACTGAAGCGCAAACAGCCAAGATTTTTCCAAAGATGAACCAGATTGAGAAAGAGAAAGCTGGGCTTCAAAAAAAGGTCGGAGAGCAATTCAGGGCGCTCAGGCTTCTTCTAGAAGAGGAAAGCCCTGACCAGAAGAAAATCAGCGAAAAAGTCGATGCCATCCTGGAACTGAGACATCAGGTCGAAAGCAAGGATAAGGAGCTTGAATCCTTTTTGGATGAAAACCTCACTCTGCTCCAAAGGGCAAAATACCTGATATTTACCGCAGATTTTAATCGAGAGATCAGAGAGAAATTGGAGCAGGCGAGGGGGTTGCAGCAGAGATTGAGAAACGTGCCAAGGAAAAGATAAGAAGGACTCAAAAAAGCCAAAAAAATAAAATTGACTTAAGAACGGAAATCGTCATAAACAGACTTTAGGGCCATTAATTTACATCCAATAAAGTTTTATTAAGTTTCTTGACAAAATATTTAATTTAAGATAGCATTTTTATGTATTTTTTCATCTAATTAATAAAAATACAACATCTTAAGCAGGTTAAAGAGAGGAAATTAGAAAAAATTTAAATTTTCTTTCTTCTTTCTTATCATTCCCCAACAAGGAAAAAATCAAGAGCCTGCGGATGAAATATTATGCCAGCGTAGCTCAGTTGGTAGAGCGGCTGATTTGTAATCAGCGGGTCGGGGGTTCGAATCC
>CAZJXZ010000192.1:0-5103 GCA_964549955.1 uncultured Eubacteriales bacterium | reverse complement strand
CTTCCTGCTCAAAAGAGTTCACTCTTCTTTTTACCGGCGGAAGGAGTATGTCCAGAATCTTCTCCTCAACATTCCTCTCGGCCTTTTCTATGATCTCCCCGATCTTTTCCTGCTTGACCATATCCACAGAAATCCGGACTAAGTCTCTGATCATCGATTCCACGTCCCGCCCGACATAGCCGACTTCTGTGAACTTGCTGGCCTCAATCTTAAGGAAAGGAGAGGAGGTGAGCTTAGCCAGCCTGCGGGATATCTCGGTCTTTCCAATCCCGGTGGGGCCGATCATCAGAATGTTCTTGGGCGCGATTTCATCGGCGAGCTCAGGAGGAAGCTTTCTCCTTCGATACCTGTTGCGCAGGGCTATGGCTACTGCCTTTTTGGCAGCCTGCTGGCCGATGATGTACTTGTCCAGCTCGGCAACAATCTCCTGCGGAGTCAGCTCTGTCTCCGCAAGTTTTTCAGCCTGAGCTTCCAGACTCTGGGGAAGAACGATAGGCATTAAAGCTCCTCGATTGTAATCTGGTCATTGGTGAAGACGCAGATGCCGGCGCTTATCTTCAAAGCCTCGGTGGCAATCTCTTTAGCCGAGAGGTCGGTGAACTTAATCAAAGCTCGAGCCGCGGCCAGAGCATACTGACCGCCTGAGCCAATGGCAATGATCCCGTCGTCGGGTTCGACGACATCGCCTGTTCCTGAAATCAAAAATGCGTGTTCCTTATCGGCAACGATCAGGAAAGCCTCCAGCCTGCGCAGCGCCTTGTCCAGGCGCCAGTCCTTGGCCAATTCGATTGAGGCCCTGGGAAGATTGCCTCGGAATTCCTCCAGCTTGGCTTCGAACCTGGAGAAAAGGGCAAACGCATCAGAAGTCGCCCCGGCAAATCCAGCCACCACATTTCCTTTAGAAAGCGTCCTTATTTTATTGGCATTTCTCTTGATAATCGTCTCTCCCAAAGAGACCTGGCCGTCTCCAGCCAAGGCAATCTTTCCTTTGTGGCGAACGCAAATAATCGTTGTTGAGTGAATCATGGCAGGTTTTTTATACCTTCAATAATACCATATGATAATTAAAAATCGGAATATTTTCAATTTATAATGGCTATATTCTCAATAAGGAGAGCAGGAAGGCTATTGCTATTCCGACGAGAATGGCGACTGTTGTCCAGGAAATGATGTTATAAGCACGCCTGTTGACATGATTTCCCATCAGCTTTTTATCATTGATCAGAATAATCATGAAAACCAAAATCAGAGGCAGGACAATTCCGTTGATGACCTGGGAGATGTACATGATCGGGAAGAGAGGGATTCCAGGAAGGAGGATGACTATCGCACCGAAGAAAATGAGGAGAGTGTAGAATCCATAGAACTGAGGAGCCTCGGAGAATTTCTTGTTGACACCCGTCTCCCAGCCCATTCCTTCGCAGACAACAAAAGCTGTAGAAAGAGGCAAGATCGAGGCCGCAAACAGGGAGGCATTCAAGAGTCCGAAGGCAAAAAGGGCAGAGCAGTATTTTCCCGCCAGGGGTTTCAAGGCCAAGGCGGCGTCTTTGGCTGTCTCCACTCTAATTCCTGCTTTAAAAAGAGTTGCGGCGCAGGTCAAGATGATAAAGGCGGCCACCACGGTGACAACGATGCTGCCCAGGATGACGTCCATTCGGGAATGCTTGTAGTCTCTGACATTGATATTTTTCTCGACCACTGCCGCCTGGAGATAAAATTGCATCCAGGGTGCTATGGTTGTTCCCACCAAACCGATAAGCATGGCCAGGCTGCCTGGTGTAAACTTCATCGCCGGCCTGGAAAAACCTCTGAGAACAAGACTCCAATCCGGGTCGGCCAAAAAGCCTGAGATGAGGTAACTCACATAGAACAGGCAGGCGACAAGAAAGACTTTTTCCACCGACCTGTAGGTCCCTTTCACCACAAGCAGCCAGACGACAAAGGCACAAATAGGGACAGAGACGGATTTGGAGACCCTAAAGATTTCTAAGCTTGAGGCAATCCCTGCAAACTCTGCAATCACATTGCCCAGGTTGGTGATTATCAGGGCTGTCAGCAGGTAAACAGTGATCCTGACTCCAAATTTTTCGCGGATAAGGTCGGATAATCCCTTCCCGGTCACAACTCCCATTCTGGCGCTCATCTCTTGAATAATGACCAAGGCCACCATGATCGGAATCAAAGACCAGAGTAGTCCGTAGCCAAAATGCGCACCGGCCATCGAGTAGGTTGCAATCCCGCCGGCGTCATTATCCACGTTTGAGGTGATGATGCCAGGGCCGACCACAGCTAAAAAGATCAGGAAACTCTTCCAACGCGACTTCCAATAACCCTTATCTAAAGCCTTCAAAATGATTCCTCAATATCCATGATCGAGAATCAGAAATCCTTAGAGGTGGATTCGACCGCGTCCCTGAGAGTGACTATCCCCGATAAACGGTTCTCTTCATCGACAACCGGGATGGCCATGAATTTGTATTTCTTGAATATCTCTTTAACCTCTTTAACATCATCCTCAGTCTTGACTTTTATCAGATTGGTATTCATCAATTTGGATAGGGGAGTGTCTTTGTCACACAAAACCAGATGTCTTAAAGTTAGAACGCCGATGAGATGATTTTCCTCGTCTGTCACGTAGATATAAGAAATTGTATCTAAAGGATGGGTTGTCCTCTTGAACAACTCTGAAGCATCGCCGATGGTTTTATCTCCTTGAATGAAGATATAGTCTTTGGTCATGATGCTGCCCGCAGTGCCTTCCTCAAACCTCAATAGCTCCTCCAGTTTCTCTCTGGAAGGCTTCTCCATTGTCTGGATGAGTTTTGTTTTTTTCTCTTGAGGAAGTCCAGCCAGAAGGTCGGTGGCCTCATCAGGTTCCATCTCTTCCAAAATGTCTGAGACAAGCTCCTCAGAAGTCGATAAGATCAAGGAGAGCTGATATTTTGGTTCGACCTCTTGCAGCGTTTCGGCTGCGGTCGACAAATCCAAAGACTTGAAGACTCTTGAGCGGCTTGCCTGGTCGAGCTCTTCGAGGATGTCTGCCAAATCTGAAGGATGGAGCTCATGGAGTTTTCTCAGAGTCACATTGAGCTTCAAATCTTTTTTTTGGGGGTCACTGGCCAGGGGCTGGACATACTTCCAGGAGATCATTTTTTCTGGAATCTGGTAAGAAAAGAAGAAATCAGTTAATGAGTCTATGACTTTTACCCAGCCCAAGCGCCGGAAGATTCCTCTCATCCCGATATCCACATGGACAATGCGCAGCTCCCTGTCCACGACCAGAAGATGGATGTCATTCACCCTTTCTATCTTTGCTCCGAATGTATCCACGACCTGCTTGTCAAAAAGCTCTTCCCGAAGAAGAATCTCATTCTCATTCCCCGCAAAAGGCTTTATTTTCTTCTCCGCGTCTGGCTTGAGGCGAATCAAATGGCCGGTCAATCCTTCAATCTCCGACCAATCCAATTCAAGCAGGCCTCTGCGCCACTTCTTCCTGATGCTCAGGCTTACGACTTTTGGAAAAAGCTCGCCCAGCTTAACCTTCATGTCAGTCAATTTTCCCAAAACCTTGCCGTTTGAATCGACCACAGAGCGGCCCAGAAGCTCTGAGAAGAAAACAAACATCTTTAAGCTGTGTTCTTGCATTTCATTTAAGATTCTGGCACATCTTCCTATTTTTTCTTTGTATTTGTATTTTAATCTCTCTTAGAAAAGCTTATAGCACAGGTCATATTGGCTGTCAAAAAAATAACTAGAGAGTCTGGCCACAATAGGGGCAGAAGCTGAAATCATGCCCAACAATCTTTTCACAGCGAGGACATCTCCTCTGCCAAGCTTTGGGTCCGATATCCATCTTTTCACCTCTTTCGTCAATGACGCTTTGGCAGTTTTCACAAATTAAAAAAGGAGTTCCTCTCTTGATAGGAAAGAGGGGAATGAAGAAGAGGCTCAGATAATGGTCAATCCTTTTGCGGTAGACCTTTATCTGCTGACAGGCAGGACATGGCCTTGGCTGCTTGTCCACTATCTTGGTTTTTGGCTGAATCCCTCCGATGAAAAAAAACATCATTGTCTAATTAATTATGGGGACACACTACTTAATTATAATTACTTAACTCTTCACTTAAATCTTTATCCTGACCTTATTCTAAATGAATTGGCTGTGAAAAATAAAATATGATAGTCTAATTTAGACTTCAAGACAAAACAAATGTCAGACCTTGAAGCTAAATTCCTGGGCAGCATGGTCGGAAGCGCTCTTGGTGATGCCATTGGCGAAATCGCCTTCCGCTACCCAAACAAGAATGCCCTCTGCCGCCAATTAGATAGCCTGAAAGAACTTTGTTATACAGACGACACAGCTATGTCCATCGGGCTAGCAGAATCTCTTGTTGAAAAAGCCGATGTTGACCAACAGGCACTTGGAGAGAGATTCAGAGAGAATTTCAACCGTGAGCCTTGGCGGGGCTATGGGCCTGGACCGCCGAGAATATTTTTGATGGTCGAACGCTCTCATCTGAGCTATTTAGAAGCGGCAAAAGCTCTATTTAGAGGTGAGGGTTCCTTTGGCAACGGCGCGGCGATGAGGGCTGCTCCTGTCGGGCTCTTCTTCCGCAATTCACCGCATCTCTATGAAAAGGCAAGCCTCTCTGCTTCTGTCACCCATGCTCATCCCTTGGGAGTAGACGGAGCGGCTGTCCAGGCAATGGCTGTCTCTCTGGCAGTGATGCTCAACCCTGAGCAGAAATTCTCGCCTGAGGAATTCATTAAAAAGCTTGCAGGCTTTGCCAGAACCCTGGAGATGAAAGAAAAACTTTTCGCTGTTCAGCAAGCACTTGATGCTGATCTCGCCCCGTCCCTTGCTTCAGAGCGGCTCGGCCGTTCAGTCGAAGTCCATGAATCTCTGCCCTTCGCCCTTTATTCCTTTCTGCGCCATCCGAACTCATTCGAGGATTGCCTTTTTTGTGCCGTCTTGAACGGAGGCGACCGGGACACACTCGGCGCCATGGCCTGCGCCGTCTCCGGTGCTTATTTGGGTGTTGAAGCCATCCCTCAAGAATGGAGACAGAAGCTTGAGAACGGGTCGTATATTGAAGCTATCGC
>CAZJXZ010000191.1:0-5178 GCA_964549955.1 uncultured Eubacteriales bacterium | reverse complement strand
AAAACAGCCGCAGCGACCGCGCTATTTGACACGATGACTCAAATCATCTATTTTTAGGGGGATGATCAGAGGACTTATAAGAATTATCTTTTATGCCCTTCTTGTTTATATAATCTACCTGGTTTACCGCTTTTTTCAGGGCATAGGCCGAGCCAGCAAAACTTCAAGAGTCGCCAAACGACCTTCGGGCATGATGGTCAAAGACGAGACCTGCAACACCTATCTTCCCAAAGAAGACTCTTTGAAGGAGATCATTGAGGGAAAAGAATATTATTTCTGCTCAAAGGAATGCCGAGATAAATTCTTGGAGAAAAAAAAGGAACAATCTTGAAGGTCTTCCCTCACCAGTATTCAGAATAGGTTACACGAAAGTCCTTGAACTCTCCTTTGTATTCTTCCCATTCGACCTCAACATTTTCCACCCGGGCTAAGGGCGGCCCTTCTTGCAGCCTGGCGACCAGTCCCTCAATATTCTCCTTATCCCCTTCAGCCAAAGCCTCAACCCGGCCGTCGATTAAATTCCTCACCCAACCTGTCAAATTGAGAGAAGACGCCCATCTTCGCGTATGGTCACGGAAAAAAACTCCCTGGACTCTTCCCGATACAACAATTCGCGCCCTGGCTTTCATTTGAATTCGGAAAAATCTTAGCACATCTCTTCCAGAAGAGTAAAGACTTGCTCTTTCTTGTGAATGGCATATAAAAACTCACGATGATGTTCTGGGAAATAGCCGAGAAGCAGAAAAAATTGACTGTCCCCTTTTCTTCGATTTGACAATAGAAACAGAGTCTGATAGAAATTTTCATGATTCAAGGCCTTCACCTCGCATGAAAAAAATTCTTCTATCCGTCGCAGGATACGACCCGACCTCTGGAGCAGGTGTCTCGCTCGATCTAAAAGTCTTCCAGCATCTGGGCTTCCAGGGAACGGCTGTTTTAACTTCTCTAACCGTTCAAAACACAAAGCAGGTCAAAAAAGTCCATTGCCTTCCCCCTGAATTCATCTGGGAACAATACCAGGCCCTTGGCCAGGATGTCTCTATTTCAGGTATCAAAGTTGGAATGATAGGCCGGGGCAAGAATATTCAAACCATCGCCAAAATCCTGGCCAAGAATCCAAGAATACCTAAAGTTGTCGACCCGGTCTTCAAATCCAGCTCCGGCGCCTGGCTTCTGGAAAAAAAGTGCATCCCGGTTTATATCTCGGCGATAAGAGGAGAGGCTTCTCTGTTGACCCCGAACATAAATGAAGCAACACTGATCTCCGGAATAAAAATAAAAAACACAGATGATATGAAAAGGGCAGCCCTGAAGATTTATTCTCTGAGCAGGATTCCTTGCCTGCTCAAGGGAGGCCATCTTCCACAGAATATAGTCAACTTGCTCTTCGATGGAAAAGAATTTCGTTTTTTTAAAACGGAAAAAATCAAGAAAAGTGTCCACGGCACAGGATGTTTTCTTTCCTCGAGCATTCTGGCTTATCTGGCCAAAGGATACTCTTTAGAAAAAGCTTGCTCTCTGGCAACCGAACTCACCCTTCAGGCCATAAAGAGTTCGATGCTGATTGGGAAGGGCCAATTCCTTATCTCTTTCCCTCTTAAGAAAAGAAAATAGCTTAACCACTTCTGCGCAGCCTGCCCTGAAGAATAAGAGATCGACATCGGGGATGATAATTTAAGAATAAGAGTGAGGATTATTCTTTCTTAGGATGGAGGGCTTATTTTCGCTTGCTTAAAGGCTTGAGTATTAAGCTCGCCGCAGAATTTGTCTCAATATCCTTCGGGTCAAAGAGCATCGGGTGGTATTCGCCCTTAATCCATAGAGGAATCTGGTCGTCATAGAAGCGGCTCTTGAAGTGTCCGCTCTGACCAGAGCTGAGAACACAGATTGAGTTTTTAAAATTGCCCAGGTCGATAATCTGACGATAAGACGCTGCCAGCGTTCCATTCCGGGATGAAGACATGACGCGGACGGTGAAACTGTCGCCGTTCATCGGATAGGGTCCCCGGTTGAAGAATTTAAAAACAGGAACCGCGCCCAAGGCATGCTTGAAGGTGAAGGAATTTATCTTCATCCAATCCCAGTTGTCCGCAGGCCCATAGTTTTTTTCCAGCAATTCGTAGGCTCTCTCTAAACTCATCTTTATGATTTCTTCCCTCGTCTCCACTCCCTGGGTCTTCTTCTTATCGAACCAGGGAGATAACGGGTCGGAGAGGATTCTGAGCAGCCCGGCCTCCTTCCGTCTGAAATGGCTATTGAAGTTTTGAAAATCTTCGCCGAGGTCATCCTCGAATGTTTCCTCCTGGAAAAATTTCATAAAAGCTTCGTAAAGGGCAGGCTCTTTTCCGTTGGAGAGAAGCAAATCCCAGCCTTTGAGGATTTTAAGCGCCTGTTCAGCTTTTCCTTCTGCGTCCTTTATCTGCCAGACATAAGGAAGGAAAAGCTCTCCCTTTTTGGAATAGATGTCATTCTGAATCGTCTTGAGGGAATCAATGTTATGTTTTTCCTTCTGGAAGAGAAGCTCTTTTATCCTCTCTGCTCTGAATGGAGCTTCCCAGTCAAAGCTCAGATAATGAGGAAAATCGTCAGTAGAAATTTTATTGTTGGCAGTGATGATGAATCCCTGGCCAGGGTTGAAAAGATATGGCTTTTTTCCTTCTTCAAGAATTCCTTTCCAGGCTCCTTCCTCTTTCCAGCCTGGAAAAGGGAACAGTGCTGCCAGCTCTGGCCTTAACGGAATCTTCCCGCTCAAATAATAGCCGATGTTTCCTTCTCGGTCGGCATAGACAAAATTCTGAGAAGGCGCGTCGAAGAGCTTCAGAGCCTCGACAAACTCGATCCAGCTTTCAGCCCTATCGAGAAGATAAAAGGCTTCCATGGTTTGGCCGCCCTCGTGGACCGTCCAGCTCAAAGAAATCGGACTCTTGCTCTTGACGATGAGAGGAGAGACCAGAGGCCCGCGTCTTGTCCAGCTCACTTCCATTCTTTCAGGCTGCTTTTGCCCTTTGACCATAATCACTTCCTCTTTTTTCACCAGCGGCTTCCATTCGCCTCCATCAAGATATGAATCTCTTGAAGGATTGAGCTTTTCGAGGTAAAGGTCCTGAACATCAACCTCGGAATTCGTCATTCCCCAGGCAATGGATTCATTATGGCCGATGATGACCGCCGGGACTCCAGGAAGAGAGACTCCGATGACGTTTAATCCAGGCGAGACAAGATGAACCTCGTACCAGATTGGAGGGAGGGAAATTTCAAGATGAGGGTCATTGGCCAGGAGGGGTTTCCCGGATTCAGTCCTGCTTCCGGCTAAAACCCAGTTGTTGCTTCCCTGGGAAGGAAGCGGAGCCAGATCTTCGGGCAGGGACAAGCCTTCAATCTCAGAGTAAGCTGCGCTGATTCCTTCTTCCATGATCTGAAGGGCTTTCTCAGCGCCGAGCTTCTTCACCAGTCTTCCCCTGACAGCTTCGCTTTGATAATCCACGCAGAGAAGCAAAGCCATGATTTCTTTGATGACCAAAGAATCCAAAGGCTGCCAGAGCTGAGGCCTGTGGCGCAAAAGCATGAATTCAGGAGGCCAGTTGAATTTTCTGGTGTTTATCCAGGAATTGACTCCGTCGCTGTAAGATTGAAGAAGCTCCTTCATCCGGGGCAAGAGCTTCTCAAAATCTCTCTGGGCGGCTTCTTTTAGGCCTATGTTCCTCATGAATTTATCATTCTCCAGGGTCCTCTTGCCGAATATCTCAGAGAGCCTTCCAAACCCGGCTCTTCGCGAAAGCTCCATCTGCCACATTCTGTCCTGGGCATGGACATAGCCGCAGGCAAAAAAGAGGTCATTCTCGCTCTCGGCAAAAATATGGGGCACTCCCCAATTATCCCTGGTTATTCTGACTTCTGCTCCCAGCCCATCTAAAGAAATTGTGCCTTTTATCTTAGGAAGGGAGCCCTGAATCTGGATGAAGATGAAAAAGAAGAAACCGAGCAGGATTAAGAGAATGGAGAGGAGGGCGATTTTAAGGAATTTTTTCATCATTATCCGAATGGCCTTCCAGCTTTTCTCCCTCACCGAGGACTTCATCCGCCTTTTCCAAGACGCTCTTAGAGAATTTTACACCCTGTTTTTTTGCGGCATCCAGGTTAAGATACAACCTTACTTTATTCATGGATTCAAAAGGAATTCTGGATGGATTCTCTCCTTTCTTTACCCTGATGGCCATCTCCCCTGCCTTATAACCCATCTCAAAGAAATCCCAACCCAGAGCAGCACAAGCTCCGCGCTGAGTGGAGAGAAGAAATCCTCCGAAGAGCGGAACCGCATTATCCTCGGCAACGCTGCCTATCGCCCCGAAAGAGGTGTTGATGGTGTTATCCGAGATTTGATAGATGGCATCGATTTTTTTATTGACCAGCACCTGGGCGGAATGAAGGATTTCGCTCTTGTTGGCGATAGGAACAGCCACTATTTCCAGGCCGAGCTCTCTTGCTCCCTCCATGGCTAATTCCAGATAATACTCTGAATTGATTTCTGATGGGGTCCATAAAGTTCCAATCCTTCTTACCTTGGGCAGCACTTGCTTGATGAAAGCCAGGCTCTCTTTGATCGGACCTCTGGAAGAGACTCCTGAGACATTGCTCAAGTGTTGTGTGGGGGACATGCCTGCACCAGCCAGGTAGGGGTCGGCAACAGAGGAAAATATGATTGGAATCTCATGGGTTTCATTCAAAGCGGCCTGAAGGCATGGAGTCGAGAAAGCGACAATCAGGTCAACTTTCTCGGCGACGAATTCCTGGGCGATTCTCTGAACTTCTGGAATATCCCCGCCCCCGTTTTTGACAATGAGCCTCACTGTCTCTCCATCCCTCAAATTGTTATCTTCCAAGGCGCGAATAAACCCCTCCCGAACCTCGTTCAGAGTGGGAGCATCGTCTACCTGAAAAACTCCCATGGTATAGAGTTCTTCTTGCTGTTTCTGACAATAAAGGAGAAGGAATGAGCACGACAAAAAGAGAATGAGAAATTTTCTCATCGCCAACTTCTCTTTTTTCTTAAACATGATAATCGAAATTTATTTCCTGAGCAATCTTTTTTTATCATAAGATAGCATACTCAAATCCGTGGTATAAAGAGGATCAGGCTGGGTGTTGAGAAGACCGTATGGAAGGCTGAGCGGGCATGGT
>CAZJXZ010000190.1:3317-5184 GCA_964549955.1 uncultured Eubacteriales bacterium | reverse complement strand
ATATCAAAGGCGCCTACATTCTCAATGAATCGGCTGTTAAAGAGATTGGCTGGGATTCTCCGCTCGGGAAACAGTTCAAGATTGGAGAGAAGGGGACAGTTGTCGGCGTGGTCAAGGATTTTCATTTCAAGTCTCTGCGTCAGGAAATCGAGCCGTTCGCTCTTTATCTTTGTCCCGAATATTTTGAATACTTTTCGGTGAGGATCAGCCCTGAGGGTATTCCACAGACCCTTGCTTTTCTGAAGGATAGATGGCAGAAGCTCGTTCCAAACCAGCTCTTTCAATTCTCTTTCCTCAACGAGGATTTCGATAGTCTTTACAAAGCGGA
Organism: uncultured Eubacteriales bacterium; assembly: GCA_964549955.1. Lineage (GTDB taxonomy): Bacteria > Acidobacteriota > Aminicenantia > Aminicenantales > Aminicenantaceae > CAZGMN01. Next base: position 4,856 of record CAZJXZ010000190.1, on the reverse strand, counting down.
GATGAGATTGGAGAAGGTTTTTGGCATCGTCACCTCTCTGGCCATCTTCATCGCCTGCCTGGGGCTGTTCGGCCTGGCTGCCTTCACCGCTGAGCAGCGGACAAAAGAGATCGGAGTGCGCAAGGTTCTTGGCGCCTCGGTGACAGGAATTTTCCTCTTGCTCTCCAGAGAGTTCACCAGATGGGTGCTTGTGGCCAACGTCATCGCCTGGCCTTTGGCCTATTATGCCATGAGCCGCTGGCTACAGAGCTTTGCCTACCGCACCAGCATCGGACCTTGGATCTTTCTCTTAGCGGCAGGTATGGCACTTTTGATTGCCTTGCTTACAGTCAGCTACCAGGCCATCAGAGCCGCGCTGGCCAATCCGGTGGAGTCTTTGAGGTATGAATAATAGTCAGGTTTCACTCGTTGCTAGAATCGAGGCATATAAAGATGAGTGTTTGCATAAATAAAGACAAATTTAATGCTATCCGCATTTAAGGAGCCTTGCTATGAGCTTGATTAGAATGAACGACATCACCAAATACTATTCATCCGGCGTTATTAAAACCTATGCCCTGAGGGATATCAACCTCGATGTTGAAGAAGGGGAATTCCTGACCATCATGGGGCCCTCGGGCGCAGGCAAGTCAACCCTGCTCTATATCATGGGCATGCTGGATACGGCCTCAGCGGGTGAATACTATTTTCTCGAACAGAAAGTTCACCTGCTGAACGAAAGGCAGCTCTCGGAATTCCATAAGAATTTCATCGGCTTTGTCTTCCAGAGCTATCACCTCATCGACGACCTGACCGTCTATGAAAACCTGGAAACTCCTCTTCTCTACAAGAAAGTCAAAGGCTCGGAGCGTAAGAGCAAAGTTTGTGACATGCTCGACAGGTTCAGCATGGTTGCCAAGAAAGACTTGTTTCCCAATCAGCTCTCAGGAGGACAGCAGCAGAAGGTGGCAGTGGCCAGAGCCATCATCACCAGTCCCAAGCTCATCCTCGCCGACGAGCCGACAGGCAATCTTAATTCTAAAGAAGGTCAGGAGGTCATGGAGTTGTTGAAAGAGCTGAACCAGAACGGGACGACCATCATCCAGGTCACCCATTCTGAAAAGAATGCCGCCTACGGCAACAGAATCATCAATCTTTTAGACGGCTGGATTGTCGACTGAGCGTCGTGACAATTTCCGCACTCTAAAATGATGAAAATGATATTTTCAATCAAAATCTCCTTATCTAATATCACCGACCGAGTTTCGTGGAGGCTAAAATGATAAGAAACAGAAAAATCCTTAGTGTCTTATTGATTTTATTTTTCGTTGAAGGAGCTTTTGCCCAGCAGAAGGAAAAACCTCTTTCCCTTGAAGAGTGCATCCTTCAGGCTTTAAAGAACAACCTTAGCCTGGCTGTTCAGGTTTTGAATCCCGAGCTTGCCGATATTTCTGTCGTGAGGGCAAGGGAGAGATTCTATCCTTCCCTGTCTTTCGGCTTTTCGACCGAAAACACCAACGAGGCTTCCTATTCCTGGATTCAATCTGAGGAGCAGATCAA
>CAZJXZ010000190.1:0-3217 GCA_964549955.1 uncultured Eubacteriales bacterium | reverse complement strand
GGCCTACTGGGATTTGACCTACAGCATCGAGAACCTCAAGGTGAAAAGGCAGTCTTTGGAATTGGCCCGTGATTTATTGGCCAAGAACAAAAAGGAAGTCGAAGTGGGGATGATGGCCCCTATCGAGGTTTTGAGCGCTCAGGCTGAGGTGGCGAGCCGCGAAGCGGACATCATCCAGGCTGAAGCCCTGGTGAAGAATAATGAAGATAATCTAAAGACAATCATCAATCTTGCTGCCTGGGAGAATGATGTCGAAGTCAAGATTGTGCCGGCGGATAAGCCCAGCTTTGAGAAAAAAGAGATAAGCCTTGAAGAAGCTCTGCTCACCGCCATGGAGAACCGCCCTGACCTTCAAGCGACAAAGGTTGATTTAAACAACAAAGAGATAGATTTGAGTTTTGCCAAGAACCAGCTTCTCCCTGATTTGCGCCTCAGCGCTTCTTACTGGAGCCCTGGCCTATCAGGAACTCAGTTCATCTTTGACCCGAGAGACCCGTTTGGCGGCCCGATCGGCTCCTATGCAGGAAAGCCTTCCGATGCTCTCAGGGATACTCTTAATTTCAAGTTTAAAAACTGGTCTGTAGACATAACCCTCAGCATCCCTCTCCACACTGTTCTCTCCCGTGCGCAGTATGCCCAGGCAAAGGTCAGCCTCGAGCAGGCAACCTTGAGCCTAAAAAATCAGGAGCAGCAGGTTTATCTCGAGATAAGGAATGCGGTGCGGGCGGTTCAAACAAACTATGAAAGGGTTCAGGCCTACAGGGTCGCTCGAGAGCTGGCAGATAAAAAATTGGAGGCAGAGCAGAAAAAACTGAAGGTCGGCATGACCACAAACTACGTTGTCCTCAACTACCAGAGAGACCTAGCCGATGCCCAGAGCAGCGAGCTCAGGGCCGTCATCGATTATAATCTTTCTCTGGCTGACCTAGAAAGGGCCATGGGCACAAGCCTCAACAGGAAAAACATCAAGATCACAGAAATAATGAGAGAGTAACCAAGAAGGGACCGGAAACGCTTCGCCCGCCATAACGAGGTTTTTCAGCACGGGAAAGGATCCTGTCTATTTAAACCGATAATTTGCTTTAAAAATTTTTGTGGCCTATAATGGGCGAAAATCTTTAAGATGAGGTCAGAGATGAAATTCAAAAATTATCTTGTCAGGGATATCCCTCGACGCAAATTTCTTGAAGTGAGCCTCAAAGGAGGGATTGCTCTGGCGGCAACGCCCTCGCTTTTGAGCCAGCTCCTCTCCTGCAAGGCTTCAAAGCCAGGGAGCGCCAGGCTGGCCGTTGACCCTCAGCTTCTCGACAGAGTCATAGCGCGGGCTCTTGAGAAGGGAGGAGAGTTTGCAGAGGTTTACCTGGAGAAAAGAATCTCGCGCAACATATTGCTGGAGGAATCAAAGTTCAAGAGCGCAGTTTTCGGCATCAGCCAGGGAGCAGGGGTGAGGGTTATCTCAGGGGATAAGACCGGATACGCCTACACTGACGAGATCGCCGAGGATAAGTTGATGAAAGCCGCTGATGTTGCCTGTTATGTGGCTCTGGGCACTCAAGCCGTTGGCCCGGTCAATGTTAAAGAAGCCAAAAGGGATTCTTTCATCACGGTCAAGCTTCCTCTCCAGGAGATTGCCGATGCCAAGCGCCTGGAGGTGATGAAGAGGGTCAACCAGGCTGCCCTGGATTATGACCCCAGGATCAAGATGGCTTCCATCAGCTACGAAGACGAGATTAGAGGCAGGACAATTGCCAACAGCGAGGGACTTCTTCTGAGCGATGAGCTTCCTCTGCTTTTCTTCATCATCCAGACTCTTGGCGTGGGAAATAATACCCAGCACATGGGCCGGGAGCGGGTTAGCCGCCATTCTGGCTTCGAGATGTTTGACGAGTTCTCGCCTGAAGAGGCGGCGCGGCGATGCGCCAGAGAATCGATTGCCATGCTCGAAGCCAAGGATGCTCCGGCCGGGATCATGGATGTCGTCATGCAGAACGGCTGGGGAGGAGTCCTTGTCCACGAAGCTGTCGGCCATCCTCTGGAAGGCGACGGTATCGCTAAGAAAGTGGGCGTCTTCACCGGAAGACTGGGGCAGAAAGTTGCCAGCGATGTCTTCACCATGGTCGACGACGGCAGCCTTCCCAATTTCCGCGGAACGACGAATTTTGATGATGAAGGCACTCAGATGAAGCGCAATGTCCTGATCAAGGACGGAGTTCTGATGAAATACATGACCGATATCCTTTCGGCAAAGCAGTTAAGAATGGAGCGAACCGGAAACGGCCGCCGCCAAAGCTTCCGCTACATTCCCATTCCCAGGATGACCAATACCTTCATCGACAAAGGAACAGGCAAGCCTGAGGATATCCTGGCCTCGACCAAGAGCGGGATTTATGTTCAGAGCCTGAGCGGAGGAAGCGTCAATCCTATTACCGGGATGTTTAATTTTACTTGCCGCGAGGCCTATCTGATTGAAAACGGCAAGAAGACAACTCCGGTCAAGGGCGCGACTCTGATCGGGAGCTGCACGGATATCATCCGCAACATCGATGCCGTTGGAGACGACCTCGATTTTGGCCCTGGAATCTGCGGCAAAGGTCAGGCTGCTGAAGTTTCAGCCGGGCAGCCGACTGTCAGGATTCGAGGCATTAATGTCGGCGGAAGCAGGGCAAGGTAACCAAAAAGGAGAGTGCTGTGAACTATAAAGAACTAGCTGAGAAACTGGTGAAAAAATGTTTGGCAAAAGGCGCGGATGCGGCTGAGGTTTACCTCGAATCAGGCAGAGACCTAAGCATCGAGGTTCGCGACGGCGAGATAGAAACCGTCCAGCAGGCAGCATCCCAGGGAGTCGGCTTCAGAGTTTTTGTCAAGCAGAAAATGGCTTTCTCAAGCTGCAACGATTTGTCGGATAAAGCCCTGGATAATGCCATCAAGAGCGCTGTCGGTTTTGCCGAAAGCACAACGCCGGATGAGAATAACGTCCTTCCTGACGATAAAGGTCTGACAGAAGTCGAGGGCCTCTATGACCCTCAGATCGCTCAGGTTCCCATGGAGAAAAAAATTGAGCTGGCAAAAAGCGTGGAAAAGCTGGCGATGAAAGACCCGAGGATTACCAAGAGCGCTGGCGCTGGCTATTCAGAAGGAGAAGGGGAGGTTTACCTAACTAACTCAAACGGGCTCTCCAAGAGTTCGAAATTATCTGCCTGTTCTTTTGGCGTTTCTG
>CAZJXZ010000189.1:0-5191 GCA_964549955.1 uncultured Eubacteriales bacterium | reverse complement strand
ATTGTTCAGGAGCTCAAAACGTGTTTTATCGCCCATGTCAGCTCAGACTTCTACCGCGAACTCTCTCGTGCAGGGTTTAAGTTTGAGTATCTCGATGAAGATACCAAAGGCAAGAAGTACTACCTTGTCTCTTGTCCTCCTTATTTTGACCTAAGCACCTTAAGATTCTATGGAAGTGTTAAGGAAATCGAGGAGAACCTTGCCCTCTTCTGGTCTGACAAGAAGAATGCCAGGGAGATTCTGCCTGCTTACCTTGAGATAGTTGCCCTTCCTGAGGAGCCCCTGCATTCTTTTGAACAAAAATCTCTTGCCGCGGTTGAAGTTCTCGCTCCGGAGATAGAACTTCCCATAAAACTTGAGATTGACCCTGTCATTCTGGAAATCGTCAACCAAGTTTCAAGAGATAACTTGCAGGGCTACATCCAGAGTCTTCAGGACTTTCAGACTCGATACGCTTCGATATCGAATTGCGAGCAGGCTGGAGATTTTATCTATGATTTCTTTGTAAGCTTGGGCATCGAGGCTGAAAAGGATTCTTTTAATTTTGGATATATCTATTCCTCAAACAATATTATCGGCACACTTCCGGGCAAGGTCGACCCATCTCAAGTTGTAATTATCTGCGCCCATTATGACTCTTACAGTGGCCAGCCTTACACGCTGGCACCTGGAGCAGACGACAATGCCAGCGGATGCGCAGCCGTCATGGAGGCGGCGAGAATTTTTAAAGACTATGACTTTGACTTCTCTGTGAAATTCATCTGCTTTTCTGCTGAGGAATGGGGACTCAACGGGAGCAATGATTACGCTCAACAAGCCCGTCAGAGGCAAGAGGATATTATCGCCGTCATAAATCTGGACATGATCGCCTATACAAATTTTCTGCCGGAAGATTTGGACATCATCGGCAATCCTTCCTCCGAATGGCTGATAAACTACTTCTCTTCTATGGCTAAGACATACGCAATTCTTGATACACTTAAGATCGTGAATTCTTCTTTTATCTGGAGTGACCACTCCCCGTTCTGGAACCGCGGATACAGTGCCATCTGCGGCATAGAAGACGCCAATGTGCCGAATCCTTATTACCATACGACTCAAGATACAATCGATACCTTAAATCTAGATTTCATGACTGAGGCGGTCAAAGCCTCCTTAGCCACAGCGGCTGAGTTGGCTCAACCTGTAAGCTCTCCTCAAACGCCAACAGGTTTGACTTCCTGGAGCCAAGTGGCAAGCTCTCTTTTTCTAAGCCGAAAGACTGTCTTTCTGAGCTGGAGCGATAACCCAAACCCGGTTATTGGCTATAACATTTACAGAACCACAACCTCGCACTCGAACTATCAGAAGCTCAACAGCAATCCTCTGATTCAAACGTCCTATATCGATAGAAATCTCGATGGGGATACAAATTATTTTTACGCCATAACAGCAGTGGACAGTCTGGGCAATGAAAGCAACTTCTCAAAGGAAGTCACAGACAATGAAAGAAGTTCCTATCCGAGCAGAAAAAGCGCAATAAATAAAGATATCTCAAGCTCTATTAGAGGAGCGAAAAAACAGATTTAGGAAGTAAATAGCCATGATGGACTGGTTACTTCGAATCGATGAAAATGGTTATTTCAGGTCAAGCTATTATTAAGAAAGAATGTTGAGCTACAAAAGAAATTTCAAAGCCTATCTTGGATTTCTCTTGATATGGAAAAATTAAATTATGGATAAAAAAAGAACACTAAGAGGCAGAAAAACTTTTATGGCCTCTTTTGGATTATTCTTGATAGGGCTATTTTTTTGCCGACCTTCTCTTCTGCACTCAAGCCAAGGTCAAATCCCTTTTTCATTTTCATTCTCTTTTGGATATTTTCAGCCGACAGAGGAAGCTTTTAAGGAGCTCTACGGAAACAATAAATTCCAGCTCGGATTTAACCTGAGCTGTAACCTGATGAAAAATTTATCTCTATATTCTGGGTTGAGATATTTGCGGTGCAAAGGCGAAACAAAAATTTTAGGTCAAGAATTTCAAGAGGAGAAATATAAGCTAAATTTCACAATATACTCCATCCCTTTTGGCTTAATCTATTCTTTCTCTTACAAAAAGATACATCCCTTCCTTGGAGGGGGCGTCAGCTTCAACATTTATAAAGAAATCTGGGATGAGCTCGGCATTTCTTTCAATGATAAGAAAATGGGTTTTTTTCTCATCGGAGGAGCCGAATATTTCATCTGGAAAAGATTTGCTCTGCTCGGCAAAGCTCAGTACAGTTCTGTTCCGACAAAACATGGCTCGAAACTTGCCGAAAATGTGAACCTTGGAGGCACCGAGCTCTCTCTTGGCTTATCTTTCCACTTCTAACTTTAAGTTAAAGCCACTCCACTATTTTTCATTATCTTGCTCCATTCCAGGACACCCTGTTGGCCGATTTCTTCAAGCGCGAAGTCTTCTACCGGCTCCCTGGGAAAGAGTTCATCCGTGAGGCCCTGGTGGAGAAGGCCGCAGGCTGGCGCCATTCAAGCTTCTTGGTTCACAGCCAGCTCAGCGGAAAAACAAACTTTTTTTCTGTGGCTAATGTTCAATTGCGAATAATGCTTGGCTTGCCGGCGGACATTTTTCGGCTATTAATTTTTCCTTGCAATTTTAATCTGGCTTGACCGACTAATTATCGTGCGGGAAGAGATATTAGACCTATTTGGGTCAATACTCAGAAGGAGGTAAAAATGGAAAAGAAATTTTTCATCAGAGGATACAGAGAAAAAGCGCCATTCCCAACCCTCTATGACGATGAGGCCCGTTCTTTAGAAGAAGCGATTTACAGGGCAAAAGTATATTTTACTAAAATAGGCCTTATCGCCAAGATAAAAATTTACGATTCTGAACCTCAAGAGAATAGAGCCGCAACGGTTACCCTAACGGATAAATGGTTGGTGCATGGAAATTATGGGAAATGGTGATTTGCAGATAATAAAAGCCTTGTTGTAAGGAACTGCCCACGCCTTAAGATAATCATATCGCATCTTCTCAGTTCTTCAATAATCTGGTATCTTTTTGCAAATGTTGAACCTGCGCTGAGTTCTTCTTTGAGAGTTTCGGTGAGAGGGATTTCTTTAGAAGGCTGGAGAGAAGTGGCACTGACCACAAAACTTCTGAGTATCGAAATTATTTGTCTGACATTTGGAGCACTTGATTCCCATTGATCCCTCTGCTTACTTGGCAATGTGATAATAATCAACGAGGGGAATTTAAAATTTGACAAAGCCTTTCGGTCGGTGGATAATGCAAACAACTAGCATGCAAAGAATTGATGCAGCCGATCTCATGGCGCAGCACTCTCCAAGAACATCATCAGGCTTGGAGGCTCGTATCCGGCGTCTCCGAACAAATAAGAAAATCCAGATTTTGCTCTTTCTCTGCTCCCTATTGACCGCCTCCTGCGACCGATTCCCCCTCTTCAATTTCATCGGTCAGGACGAGAATTCTTCAGAAGATTTTCTCATCAAGCCCATCCTCTCCTTGGATCAAATCAAGCGGGTGGGGAGTGTTTACGGCACCCCCGGTGCCGGTGAAGGGGGTGTCTCCCACAATGGGATCGACATCGGCGTCGACGAGGGAACTCCTTTTATCGCGGGTTGCCCCGGCATCATCATCAATATCGCCAAAAGCCATGATAATTATTCGGAGGTCGAGGATGTCGAATTAGGATACAATGACGAATTCTCGATTAGTTATCTGTTCGAGCCGAAAAAAGAAATCATCGTCAAGGAAGGAGACCTTATTCGGGAGGGGGATATTATCGGCTATGTCGGAAGCAGAGAAGCTGGCTATATCGATCAGTGCGTCCATTTTTGGGTCAAACGAAAAGGACAAGCCGTGTGTCCCATTCCTTATCTCAGAGATGATCTTCGGAAATGGCTCAATGATGTTTATCGGAGTATGGGACCGAGGGAGCCTCTCAACATTTGCGGCTGCCCCGAACACCAATCCTATTTCTAGAAATGAAAAGAAAAATCATCTTGCTAGCTCTGGCCGCCTTTTGTTTGGCCGGCTCCGCTCAGGCAAAGATTATCCGCGGCTTTGGAGCTGATCTCGGTTTTATCGCGGCCTTGGGAGAGTTAGGACAAAATCTCGATGCTGGATTCTCAGGCTGTCTGATTGTCAAAGGACCTCGGATTTTTGTCCCTATCGAACTCTCTTTAGGAGCGAGCTGGCAGAAAAAAAAAGAGACGGATAACACCACTATGATGCTCCTCCCTGTTTTTTTATCGGCCGTGATTGACCTAAAGAGATCTGCTTCCGGTGAAGGAGTCTTGCCCCAAGTCCGTATTGGCTTCGGCGGAGTCTTTGAAAATGTGGCGACCTCTTATCGTGGGAGGTTTTCGAATTTCGATCCTAGTCTCCTCCTGGGTGTGGGTGCAAGAAAAAGAATCCACCGAAGGTTGTCTCTGGCCTTGGATTTGAGCTATGTTTTTGTTTATCAAACTCATCTCCCAGGGGCGGAATTTAACGGCCATTTCGTGAAGCTTGGTTTTGGACTAGACTATCTATTTTGAGTTAGGATTTCAAGGGGAGCCGCTCCCTAATGATAAGAATTTCGTCTTCTGCTGCACTGGCTGAAGTGGCATTCATGATGTTTTTCTTGTATCAGGTCGACCTGCTCCTGATATCAGTCTATAGCCGTCTTTGAACCTTTGAGCCTCTCTTTCAGGGCCTCTGTGAACTCAGCCTCGACTTTTTTCGCCTTTGCCCTCAATATTCTGTCTCCAAACATGGCCAGCTTTCCCACGATAGATGCGTCACACCTGTAAGAAAGCTCGACCTCTTCTCCTGCCTCGACTAAATCTATCCATGTTTTCTGAGCGAAATGTCCAGCCTTGCCGATATCCTCCCCTTTTCCCTCCATCTCGATGTGTGTCGGAGGCTCAGTCTTTGTCAAGATTGTTTTAAACTTAAACCGGACTGAGATCGGGCCGACATTCTGCTTGATTACGCAGTCGTATGTCTTTTCATCAATCTGCTCAATCTTCTCTGCGCCCGGGATGCAGGCCTTTAACGTCTCCGGCTGGAGAAGTATATCCCAGAGCTTCCGAATGGGTGCCTTTAGCCTGAACTTTCCTTCAAGGATCATTTTATTTTCATTTAACCTGCTCTGCTTCTTTCTCAAGAAGCTCGGCCAGGGTCTTGTAGCCCTTGTTTCCG
>CAZJXZ010000188.1:0-5205 GCA_964549955.1 uncultured Eubacteriales bacterium | reverse complement strand
TTCCTAAGAAAGGAAAGGCAGGAAAGAAATGAGCCGAATCAATAGAAGAGAATTCATCAAACTCGGGCTCACAGCCGGCTCTCTTTTAGCTTTGGGAACGAGTCCGGGATTAGCGATAAAAGCTTTTGGCAAAAAAGAGACTTCGAAAAAAGTTCTCATCCTCGGCTTTGACGGCCTGGACGCGCGGCTTATGCGCTTGTGGATGGAAGAAGGAAAGCTTCCCAATTTCCAGCGCCTGGCCAGCCGGGGAGATTTTCGCTCGCTCCAGACAAGCATCCCTCCCCAGAGTCCTGTGGCCTGGTCGAATTTTATCACCGGAACAGACCCTGGCGGGCACGGTATCTTTGACTTCGTCCACAGAGACCCAAGCCATTACATTCCTGAATTCTCGGCCTCCAGGACAGAAGAGGCCAAAAAAAATATCCGTCTGGGTAAGCTTGTCCTCCCTATCTCAGGAGGAGAAGTCGAGCTGCTGCGCAAAGGCAAAGCCTTTTGGCAGATTCTGGAAGAGTATGACATCCCGGCCACGGTTTTCAAAATTCCCTCCAACTATCCCCCTGCTCCGACAAAGCAGCGAACAATCTCAGGCATGGGGACTCCGGACATACGGGGAAGCTACGGCTTTTTCAGCTATTACACCACAGAGTCCAAGGAAATAAAGGAGGATGTCGGCGGAGGAGAGATTTTTAAAGTCGATGTCATCGAGAACAAGATAGAAGCCAGGCTCCCTGGTCCGACAAACACCTTCAAAAAAGACAGGCCGAAGTCTTTCATCGACTTCAAAGTCTATATCGATCCTATCAGCTCTGTGGCCAAGGTCAAAATCCAGGACCAGGAATTTATCCTCAAAGAAGGAGAATGGAGCTCGTGGAAGAGAGTCCATTTCAACATGATTCCCACTCAAAGCGTAAGCGGCATCTGCATGTTCTACCTCAAGCAGGTTCGCCCTGAGTTCAAGCTCTATGTCTCGCCGGTCAACATCGACCCGGCCAAGCCAGCACTCCCCATCTCAACGCCCGAAAAATATGCACAAGAGCTGGAAAAGAGGTTCGGGCCGTTCTTCACCAAAGGGCTTCCGGCCGATACCTCAGCCCTTGACAACGATGTTCTTGACGACGGCGAGTTCCTGGAGCAGGATGATTTTGTCCTGGAAGAGAGCGAGGCTCAATTCGACTATGAGCTTTCCAGGTTTTCCTCAGGTCTTCTTTTTTATTACTTCTCCAGCACAGACCAGCGTCAGCACATGTTCTGGCGGCTTATCGATAAGGAGCATCCGGGCTACGACCCAGACCTGGCTTCAAAATACGGCAAGACAATCGAAAATATCTATATCGAGATGGACAGGATGCTGGCCAAAGCCATGGAAAAAGTGGATAAAGATACACAGCTCATCGTCATGTCTGACCACGGTTTCTCCCCTTTCCGCCGTTCCTTCAACCTCAACACTTGGCTCCTGGAGAACGGCTATCACGGCCTCAAGAACAGATGGAAGCAGACTCAGGAATCTCTTTTCCTGAATACGGATTGGTCAAGGACAAAAGCCTACGGCCTCGGTCTCAACGGCCTTTACATCAACCAGAAAGGAAGAGAAGGAGAGGGCATTGTCGAGCCGGGAGCAGAGAAGGAAGCCCTTGTCCGGGAGATCGCTCAAAAATTGGAAAATTTCAAGGACCCAAAAAATGGAGAAAGGCCGGTGCTGAGAGCCTATGTGGCTAAAGATGTTTTCAGTGGTCCATATGTAGAGCAAGCACCGGACATCATCGTCGGCTACAATTATGGTTACCGAATCTCAAGCTCTTCTTCTTTGGGCGGAATGCCGAAGGAGATTATAGAAGACAATCGTGCCAAATGGAGCGGGGACCACTGCATGGCTCCCGAGACAATTCCTGGAATTTTGTTCACAAACTTCAAGGTCGAATCTGAATCCCCGGCTCTTTATGACCTCACGCCGACAGTCCTTCAAGTCTTTGGCATTGAAAAGCCAAAGGAGATGAGAGGCAAGCCAATATTTTAAAAAGGAGAAAAAATGGGAAAGGTAAAGATAAAACTGGAAAAAGATTTGATGGAAAAAGTTAAGAAATACGCCAAGATTGCCGGCTATTCCTCTCCTGAGGAGTTCATCACCCACTGCCTGGAGAAAGAGCTGGCAAAGCTTGAGGAAGCTGAATCTGAGGAAGTGGTCAAGAAAAAGCTGAAAGGGCTGGGGTACCTATCGTAGAAGAAACGAGAAGCTGATGAAAAAGTTTGTTATGGATCAGGCTGGATGTCTCGAAAACACGCCGCATTATATTACCAGGCGAAGGCAGAGCGGTGAGAAAGCCGTGTGGAAGGCTAGGCGGGCATGGTTCCTCGACCGAAGGGAGAGGAGAGCGAAGCCTGGAACCGAGCCGCTTTTGCATCGCTGGGGCAAAAGCGGCGTGCTTTCGAACCACACTGCCTTAGCCTACCATACGGTTTTCTCGACACCCAGGCTGATCCAATTAATAACACACAAATGATCTGGTTTTTTAATTTCGCCTTCGGCAAGATTTTTGAATTTATATTTTTTCCTTTCCAGAGAATGAGCCCCTGGGTGGCGATGGCGCTAATTTCATTCCTGACATCGCTTCTCATGCTTCTTTTCTTCCGCCTTTTTTCCAATCAACATGGGATTCGAACAGTCAAGAATAAAATAAAGGCTCATCTTCTCGAGCTCCGTCTGTTCAAGGATAGTTTGAGCCTTTCTCTCAGGGCCCAGGGAAACATCCTCCGCTATAATTTAAAATACATCGGCTACTCGGCAAAGCCCTTGTTGGTGATGTTCATCCCCATTGTTTTGATCCTTGTTCAGCTCAATCTTTGGTTTGGATATCAGGCTCTATCGCCTGGACAGGAGATAATCGTCAAGATCAAACTTGTCGAAGGCCAAAATCCGCTGGCCATCAACCTTGGCCTTGAGTCCTCAAGCCTTGATATCGAGACCCCTCCCCTCAGAATTGAAAGCGAGAATGAGATAGACTGGCGCATCAAGGCCAGAGAAAATGGCTCTCATCAATTGACTTTGACTGTCAATGGAAAAAAATTCACAAAAAAAGTAATCGTCGGCCAGAGGCCCCTGGTCAAAATCTCGCAGGCAAAAGTGAGGAGCAATTTCATAGCTGAGCTTTTCAACCCTGGAGAAGTGCCTCTTTCGAGAAACCTTCCGTTCAAGTCTGTAGAAGTGCTATATCCAGCTAAAAATATGAATCTTTTCGGATGGCATATACACTGGCTTATCGTCTATTTTGCTTTATCCATCATCTTCGGCTTTGCCTTCAAGGGCGTCTTCAAAGTCGAAATCTAAGTCGGCCAGCTATTCCCATATCATCTTATGAACTGCCAGCTCTTTATAACCGCTCTCTTTCTCCTGGATGCAATAGAGGCGGTGGTTTTTGGCTCTAGCTCGATTCAAGTCTCTGCCTGGATACATCCATGAGCCAAACCCTGGAAGACTCGTTCTCGTGATAAAAATGCCGTCAGAATTAAAAACATCATGAATAAATTCATGTTTATTATTGCCTGGTTCATAGGTCTTGACATAAAGACGTCCTTCTTCATCCAAAAAGAAATAATGGAAAGGAGGCATTTTGTCGGGGATGATGAGCTTGTCCTTGAAGCGTCCAAAATTGACAATTAAATTTTCCTTGAACTCATCAGGAAGGTCTGCAGGGTTATATTCTTTCCTGATTTTTTTTAATAATTTGCCGTCCAAATCATAGGTCAAAATTTCATATCCCCTATTTTCATGCCCTAAATAGATCATCCCATCTGTAACTTCAATTATAAAAACACGAGGTGAGCCTTTCTTCTTCTGCTGTGTGAAGGCGACAGCTGGACCATAATCACATCGATCGAGCTCTTTTATCTCTTCAAATTTTGAATTGTATAATTCGAGAATGTCGTAGCGGTGATTTGTCGAAGGGTCAAAATAGTCACGGAATTTAAGATAGTTTCCATTTTCAAGAGGATAAAAAGCAAATTGACCGGCACCCTTTGAAACCAGTCGAGTTTCTTTAATTATCGTCCCCTCCCTGTCAAAAATATACAATTTAAATACACCATAATCTTGAATCGGAATTTCATCTTTTCCTGTAATATTTAGATACACAGGGGCTTGAATTTCACCCGGACCCTGACCTCTCCTCCCGAAAAGAGTTGCAAAATGTCCGTTCTTGTCAAACTTGTAAACCAAATTTTTGTCGCTCTCCCGTTCTTGGAAAAAATAAATATTCCCCTCAGAATCAACGTCAAAGGCTCTGACATCGGTTACTCCCAGTTTTGCAATTTCATCTTCCTCGGTGTCGATCGTGAATTCCTCTTCAAGATGAAGTGAGCTCGGCTCTCCTTTAATCTTATAAGGCTCAAGATGATTGACAATGACTTCCACTCCATCTTCCATAATCTTCTCTACTATTTGCTGTCTTGGGCCACAGTGAGAAAACAGCAAGAGAATTGAGATGAGATAGATCAATTTTTTCATTTATTTCCAGTAGCTGGAGACGAATCTCTCCACTTCAGGAATCCCGCCCTGGTAGATGAGATAGCCGTTATGAGGCTCGCGCTCGGTAATCTCGCCGGCAATAGGCGTGAGCATGATTTTTTTGACCTCTTCCAGACTGCTCGTCTGGCCCAGCGCCCAGCCTAGCTTCACATAGGCGACCTCAGGAAGCATGTTGCCACCCGGTACAACGCCCAGCTCTATGATGTCTCGGCCGGTGTCATAGACAAACATCTGCACATAGCCCCACAGAGTCTGAACTGTCATATACATGGCAACGCCTTTCTCGTTGGCCCGCCGCAACGCCGGATAGAGAGGCTTGTTGACATGGCCGAGACCTGTTCCGGCAATCACGATGCCCTTATAGCCGTTGTCAATCAACGACTCGATGATGTCGGGCTTCATGTTGGGATAATAATAGACAATAGAAACCTTCTCTTCAAAGGCCGTGTTGACCTTGACATTTCTGTCGCTCCGCCTTCGCTTGTAGTCACTGCGGAGAGGAATAATCTTCTCCCTGCTCACCATGGCGATCGGTGTATCCCCTATTGTTCTGAAGGTCGAGCGGTAGGAGGAGTGCATCTTGCGCACCCGTGTGCCGCGGTGGAGCAGGTCGTACTGGTCGCTCGTCGGTCCGAACATGCAGACCACGACCTCGGCGATATCGCTTTCAGCCGCGGTCTTGGTGG
>CAZJXZ010000187.1:0-5245 GCA_964549955.1 uncultured Eubacteriales bacterium | reverse complement strand
TGGATGACATTGCTGTCGCGTCCTCCGTCGCCGACATTGGCCGCATAATGCTTTGGAGTGGTTATCACTCCTTCCTTTTCAATGCTCAGGCAGAAGGCAACTCCCATTCGCGAGGTGAGATAGGGGTCCTCGCCGTAGGTTTCTTCGACCCTTCCCCATCTCACATCCCTGGCGATATTCACCACAGGAGAGAGAACCTGATGGATGCCGCGGCTTCGAGTCTCCTTGCCTATGGCCATAGCGACTTTCTCCATGAGCTCCGTGTTCCAGGTTGCCGCAAGACCTATAGCTTGGGGAAAGCTCGTCCCCTTGTTGCCGACGATGCCGTGGAGCGCCTCATCATGGATGATGACTGGAATTCCTAGACGTGTTTTCTCAAGGGCGAGGCGCTGGATTCTGTTTGCTTTTTCTGCGGCTTGCCTCGCCTGGTAGGGTCTGAGAATAACCGCCAGGTTGCCGATGCCCTTTTCGGTAATGATATTTTTCCCCTCGACCTCTCCTATTTCGCACTGGAGCTGGGCGATTTTTTCCTCGAGCGTCATCCTGCTCAGCAAGTCTTTAATCCTTTTCTCGATGGAAAGATTGGGGTTTAAATAAGAAGCCTTTTCTTTCTTTTGTTGACAGCCAATCTGAAGAATTAGGATAAGAGTCAATGTCAAAAGGGAGATAAAGCATCTTTTCATTTTCATCTTGTTAACCTCCTTTTTTTCTGTTTATCTGGATTATTCATGAATTAAAAGAAACGATGTTAGATAGCCTAGAAATCGGGGAGGCGATCTCGAATTCAAAAAATCGGGTCATCTCCCTCGATTTCCCCAAATTCTCGTGATTCATGAATAATCCAGATTTATATACCATAATAAAAAAAATCTCAAATCAAAGTCTCGGCCAGAGTGGTTCGAAGGCACGCCGTTTTTCCTCAGCGAAAAACCACTATGTTGCCAAGGTCAGTGGGTGAAAAAACCGTTTTCAGGCTGAGCCTATTCACACTGGTTTGACTTTGTTTTTTAGCCTATGGTATAAAAATTATAGCAACACTCGGGGAGCAAAGATTGATGAAGAGAGATTCGTTACTCCCTGGATAGAAAGTGAATTTCATGATAATAAAAAAAAATATTTTTCACAGGAGAACACGATTCTATTTCCTGACTTCAATTCTTTTTGAATTTTTGTTCTTAATCTTAACCACTTTCTGTCTTCCAGGATTATCCTACCCGGTGGCGCAAGAAAATCCTTTGCCGGCTCTTTCACTGGTCGGCGTCATTGTCTCCGAGAATCCTTCTGCCTCCTTGGCGATTTTAAAGAACGAGAGCACCGGAAAGACGGCCATCTTAAGAATAGGAGAGAATATTCTGGATTTCACCCTAGTGCAGGTCTTTGAAAACAGGGTCGTCCTCCAAAAAGGGAATCAGACTTTTCAGATATTTTTAGGGAGAGGGAGCTTGGTCAAGGCTCAAGACGTATTGCCGCAGAATCCTACGGAGATTGTTCCTTTACCAAAAGAGGATTACCCGAAGAGTGAGGAATCCAATATAAAGGTGACAACGAAAGAGTTTGTCAGGGCGGATGTTTTGAGGAGACTTGAGACCGAATGGCCGCTGATCATCAATGAAACGAGATTCGTGCCCAATCTTGTTGAAGGAAGGATTAGCGGGTTTAAGATAACCAATATGCCGGAAAAGACTATCTTATCTGATGTGGGGCTTAACAAGAACGATATCATAAAAGAGGTTAACGGGGTTGAGTTGAACGATATGGAAGCTATCTTTTCGCTTTATAATCAGTTCAAGGATGAAAGTCGTTTTGAAGTCAGCGTGGAAAGAAACGGAAAATTATTCCGCATTTTATATATATTAAAATAGAATAGCTCAAGGCGTTAAAATTCTCGGCTCAAGTTGATTTCTTTTTGCAATCAATATTCTAACTTTGATTGAATATTTTGGCGAGGGATAGTTTACTTTTGGCACATTTCTTGCTCTTAAATCATCAGCGAGGGAGAAAGATTCTTTTGATTTCAAAAAAGAAGCAGGAATGTAAAGAAATTTTGCAAAAGAGTTTTATTGCGATTCCAAAAATGAGATTATAGATGTCTCTGAGGAGATAAGGATGAAACGCGATAACAGAGGCTTCTTGGATAAATTAATTTTGTTGACGCTTCTTTTTCTCTCAGCCGCTGGATGCGCTTCAAGAGTCAAGATAAAGCAGGACCCTTTCTATGAGACTTTTTTTGAAAAGACAAGCCTGATCATGACCAAGCAGGAGATCGAAGTCTATAAACATCTTCCTGACAAGGAGTCGAAGCAGGAATTCATCGAGGAATTCTGGAGAATTAGAGACCCTGACTCTTCAACAGAGGAAAACGAAGCCAAGACTGAGTTTGAAGAAAGAGTGGAGTATGCCAATAAATGGTTTACAGAATGGGAGCAGGATTTAGGAAAGGACATTCGAAGAAATAAAGAAACAGAACGAGGCTGGAATTCGGAGCGAGGCAGGCTATACATAGTCCTTGGCCCGCCTGATATGGTGATATTTGATGGAATGGATTTTCGTTTTGACCAAAGCCGTGAACGGGCAAAAGCCCGCCAAATGACTCAGGAACAGTGGTATTATGACCGCTTCCGGCTATGGATCTACTTTTTCAAGATCGAATCCGGGAATTGGAGAATGAATACAAATTACACTGAACTGGGCCGAGCGCTGGAGATTGCCAAGCTCAACTGGATTAGCTCGCCGTATCAAGAAGAGGTGAAAACGATTTTCAAGTTTAAGGCCGGATTTAAGAGCGACAGGGTTATTATAAGAATTCCAGTATCAAGAATAAATTTTGAGGAAAAAGAGGAAAAGCTTAGTTCCGAATTCAGGATTAAAATAATTGTTTACCACAATCACAAAAAAATTGATGAGATTGAGGAAAAAAAATTTGTGAGCGAAACAGCAGAGGATCTCTTGAAGAAGAGAAGAATTACCTTTGAGATTCCATACAAGCCGACTCTAAAGGGCCAATACTATTTTGATATCATTGTCGAGGACGTAAAATCATTGTCTGTTTCCAAATACAGGGGTTCCGCTAAGTATAAGTTGAGAAAATAGTTTTTTTCTGGCAACTCTGTTAATCCCTTCCTCGGCTGCCTATCAATATTCACCCCTTTGGATTTGTATCCATTCAGTTCGAAATCCTGGATAAAGAAAAGTTTAAAGAACGTTTATCTAGGGGGACAATGAATAGGCTAATATATTTTGAGCATATGTTAGTAGATGGCCAGATCGGCCCGGGCTAAACCTGCTCCCTGCTGAAAGGGGGGTAATAAGAGGTTTTCTGCAGAGTCCTTTAATTTTACTCTGATTTCTTCAGGGTCCCAGCTTCCGTCGCCATCGAGGTCATATCTAAACGGCGGAATGGAGGTCAAGATTAAGGCAGCTATTCCTGTCACATGAGGCGCAGACATGCTTGTCCCGCTCATTATTTCATACGAGCCATGTATGTAGCATGACTTGATATCTTCTCCTGGAGCTGTCAGGTCGATCTCAGGACCATAGCTCGAAAAAGAGGCAAAGTTGCCATATTGGTCAATGGCCGAGACGGCAATCGTCTCTGGATATTTTGCAGGGAAATCTATTGCCCCGCCGTTTTCCCCGTTGTTTCCGGCAGATGTTATTTGTGTTATTCCAGCCTGATGAGCTTTGATAATCGCCTCGTGGAAGGACTGGTTATCGGCGGGAGAGCCAAAGCTCATGTTGATGACCTGGACATTATTGGCGAGACACCAGTCTATGGCATCGATCAGGTCGGAAAGATACCCGATGCCTTTCTTGTCCAAAACTTTAACGGCGTAAAGAGATATCTTAGGACCGGTTCCAATCACCCCGATTTCGTTGTCTACAGCAGCAACGATCCCGGCAACATGAGTTCCATGGCCGTTGTCATCGTCACCATTTTTTTTCGGCCTTATTATATTAACATTTCCTTTAATGTTATCTTGAAGGTCGGGATGATCGAGGTCAATGCCAGTGTCTAAGATTGCAACTTTTATCGTGGAGCCTTCAGTTATCGGCCAGGCCCAATCAGCTCGAATCCTTTCGATTCCCCAGGTGAGTTCCTGAGGGGGTTGAGAAGATTTTGGTTTTTCCCCACTCTTTTTTTCAGTCGCATATAAGACTAAATCTTCATCTATCCTTAAAATCTCTTCTCTCTTTTTCAAGGCCTCTTCCGCCTGAGAAGGAAGATAAACGGCCATACTATTAATCAAGGCTAAACGCTTAATTTTTATTGCTCCAGAATTATTCAGGAGTGCGTCCTGGTCTGCCTCTTTGTCAAAGCGCTCTTTGAAGACAACGATCTTTCGAGGATGCTCTGAAGAGATTGTGTCAGTTGATTGAGGGCTGAAACCGAATAAGACGAAAACAATGAAGAAGAGTGAAATTTCAGAAATTAATTTTCTGTTCATAAAGAGCTCTCTCGATAATTTTTATCGCCTTTTTGTAATTGATCCTCTCTATTTTTTATATTTTTCCTCTTCATAGATTCTTTCTTTTCAATTTAGGTTTAGCTGTCTTTTTTCCCAGCTTTTTGGAACATTATTTAATCTTTGCCATTAGCTGGTTTTTTAGATGTTGAATTTCCGTTTTGCTTGTATGGGTCTTCATCTTGCTTAGGTTGTTCTTCTGTAGTACTCTTCTTGTCTTCTTGAATACTAATTGGAGTTCCAACAGGTTTCTTGTCAACTGTAGCCAGGGAGTTTAACATTCCTGGGCTAAAGGGGATAAAGGTAAATGCGGGATTGACAGAAGAAAAGAAGGGGATTAAAAATGGAAAGGAGTTTTTGGGGAAGCACGATTGTGAGGAAGAAGGCTGAGATGCTGCATGGGTAATTTCCGGAATAATCAGGGAAATGAATGCAACACACACCAAGACAGCTATGTTTCTATTAAGGGGATTAATCCTTTTCATAAACACAGCGTCCTCCTCAATCATAGTTAAGGTCTTTTTTAAGAGAGACCTCCTCTCATTAATATAGTCGTAATTCGACCAATAAAAATGAATGATTTTTTTATGGAAAGTTCATTCTTTCCACGCTTCCTTTTGTTATTAAATATAAGTATAATATAGTCAAATGTCAAGATTTTGTCATTATTTTCTTTTTATTTCTCCATATCACTTGGTAAAACTTGTAGAAAAGCTTTATTTAATTTTATTTGAACGAATTGTTACGTTCATTATATATAAATGTTTTTTTATATTTATATA
>CAZJXZ010000186.1:0-5270 GCA_964549955.1 uncultured Eubacteriales bacterium | reverse complement strand
GAAGGGAGCGACTGGTTCTGGTGGCTGCAGAGCGGCGAACAAGTGGAAAACGAGAGAAAGTTCTCGGTGATAATGAAATTGTACTTGGCCGAGATTTACAAGCTTCTGGGCTTGGAGATTCCTGGCTATCTTAGAGATGTCGATTCAATAAAAGAGGAGCCTTGATGAATAAGATATCTCTCATCTTCGGCTGCCACTGCCATCAGCCTTTGGGCAACTTTGAAATGGTTATAGACAGGATCTATTACGATGCCTACCTTGCCTTCCTGGAAGTCATTTCGCGGCACCCGAAGATAAAGATAATCCTCCATTACAGCGGAATTCTGCTCGATTGGATAGGCGAGAAACATCCAGAATTCTTTAAGATTCTTGCCGGCTTGGTCGAAAGGGGACAGGTGGAACTCCTCTCCGGCAGCTACTATGAAGCTATCCTTCCCGTAATCCCTGAAAGAGACCAGGTCGAGCAAATCAAGAGGCTGTCGGGATTTATTAATAAAATGTTCTTAACTTCGCCTCAGGGGATGTGGCTGGCCGAACGTGTCTGGGAGCCAAAGCTGGCCAAGACGCTCGCCTCTTCGGGAATGAAATTTGCCCTTGTCG
The DNA here is from genome assembly GCA_964549955.1 of uncultured Eubacteriales bacterium. Lineage (GTDB taxonomy): Bacteria > Acidobacteriota > Aminicenantia > Aminicenantales > Aminicenantaceae > CAZGMN01. Next base: position 4,670 of record CAZJXZ010000186.1, on the reverse strand, counting down.
ACGATTCCCATTTCAAGGCTGCCGGCTTTAAAGAATCCGAGCTCCTGGGCTATTTCAATGTAGAGGATGAAGGCTCTCTTATTTCCCTTTTTCCCATCAGCGAATGGCTGAGATACTCTGTCCCCTTTAAAGAAGTTGAGCAAAACATCAAATATCTGCGCCAGATGTCAGAACTCAAGGAAAATCCTTTGCTGGTCATCGTCGATGACGGCGAGAAATTCGGCTCCTGGCCTGGCACCAAGAAATGGGTCTATGAGGAAGGTTGGCTGGAGCATTTCCTCTCTGCACTGGAGGAAAACAGCCAATGGATAGAGACCCTGACCTGCAGCGAGTGTATCAAGAGATTTCCTCCAGCCGGGCTGGCCTACCTTCCCATCGGCGCCTATTTCGAGATGGGCGAATGGTCTCTTTTTGCCGAGCGGGCCATCGAGTATCAGAGCCTGGTTGAGAAGCTCAAGCAAGAAGGGTTCCTGGAAAAATACAAGGGCTATCTGAAGGGAGGGATATGGAGAAATTTCCTTGTTAAATACCCTGAGAGCAACCAGCTGCATAAAAAAATGCTGGCTCTCAGCCAGGCGGTCCAAAAGCTGGAAAAGAGCGCAGAAGAAAATCCCCAGCACAAAAAAATCATAGAGAAAGCTTATACCGAGCTCTTGAAATCCCAGTGCAACGATGGCTACTGGCATGGAGTCTTTGGAGGTCTTTACCTTCCCCATCTGAGGGATGCCCTCTACAAACATCTCATCCAGGGCGAGAGGTATGTGGAGCAAATCATTCATCACCGAGAAAAAGAATGGTGTGATTCTGAGGTCTTCGATTTCGATGGAGACGGCCGGCCAGAGGTCATTCTCAGCAATCCCTGGCTAAAAGCTTATTTTGACCCTGCTCAAGGCGGGATGATGTTTGAACTGGACTACAAGCCGAGCAACTTCAATCTCACCAACTCCATCGCACGGAGGCTGGAGCACTATCATCAGGCCATAGCCTTGAGCCTGGAAAAAAAGAAAAGCGAGCAGGCTCAACAGCCTGCCACCATTCACGACCTCGACAAGAGCGCCGGGCTTGAAAGGTTGAAAGAGTTCCTTGTCTATGACAGGCATCGCAGAGCTTGCCTCATCGACCATCTCCTGGATAAGAATACAGACCTCTCTCAATTCAGCTCAGGCAGCTATTCAGAGAGAGGAAATTTTGTCAATCTTCCCTACGATTATTCACTCAAGAAAACAAAAGAGAGTGCAAGATTAATTCTAAAAAGGAGAGGAGCTTTAAGCTGGAACGGATTCTTTCCGGTTGAAATAGTCAAAAGAATTCGAATGTTGTATAATGACCCATCTTTGGATATTGGCTACGAGATCATCAATTGTGCCAAGGAAAGATTAGAATTTTCTTTTGGAGTCGAGTTTAATTTTGCCATGTTGGCCGGTAGAAGCCCGCAAGTCGCCCTCTCCTTCGGAAAAGAAGAAGAGCAGTATCCGATGGCCACTTCAGGCGTAAGAACCAAAGTCAACAGCCTGAAGGTCAGGAATGAATTAGAAAAATTCTCATTCTCCCTTGACACGGAGAAAGAGCCAGACGTATGGTGGTTTCCGCTTGAAACAATCTCCCAATCGGAGAAGGGATTTGACCTCACCTATCAAAGCACAGTCGTTATGCCCAAATGGGAGATAGCTCTTGAAGGTAACGGAAAATGGACAGCAGAGATGAGATTATCAGTCAAGTCACTATGCGGATGATTTCTAAAAAAGAATGATTTTGCTAAAATACGTTTCCAGCTCAAAGAGCCTTTTTCCTAATAGGAGGATCCATGCCAGAACTCAGGTATGACCCTTTGCAGCATCGCTGGGTTATCATCTCCAGTGAAAGAGCGGCCAGGCCCTCAGACCTTCACGATTCGACCAAGTACAACAGCGTCAAGACCTGCCCCTTCTGTGAAGGCTTTGAATCGACTACACCTCCAGAGATTTGGTCGATAAGAGAGCCTAACACCTCGCCCAACAAACCCGGATGGAAAGTAAGGATAGTCCCTAATAAATTTCCAGCGCTGAGAATCGAAGCTGGCGGAAAAAGGCTGGGCATCGGCCTTTATGATAAGATTGAAGGCTTGGGAGCCCATGAAGTCATCATCGAAACTCCGCAGCACGACGCGAGTCTTCCAGACCTCCCTCCAGAGCAGGTCAAATGGGTTCTGCTCGGCTTCCGGGAAAGGCTTAAAGACCTCTACAAAGATACCCGCTTCAAGTATGTTCTTATCTTTAAAAATCATGGGCTGCCAGCAGGGGCATCATTAGCCCATCCTCACTCCCAGCTCATCGCCACACCGATAGTCCCGCGAAACGTGAACATTAAGCTCATGGCCGCAAAAAACCACTTTGAGAAGAAGGAACGCTGCCTCGTCTGCGACCTTATTCAACAGGAGATAAGCACTAATGTCAGGGTGATCAGTGCCGAGAATGGATTTGTGGCTTTCGCTCCCTATGCCTCTCGCTTCCCCTTCGAACTCTTTATTGCTCCCATAGAGCATAACTACAGCTTCGCCGAACTCACTGATGACGAGCTGGAACGATTCGCTCATTTTCTGAAGAATATCCTCTTCCGGCTGAAGCAGGTCCTCCATGACCCGCCTTACAATTATGTCCTCAACACTTCTCCCAATATTGAAGCCAAGCCTAAGTTTTCAGACCAGTGGGTGACAATCAAATACGACTATCACTGGCACATTGAAGTCATCCCCCGTCTGGTCAGAATCGCCGGCTTTGAATGGGGCAGCGGCTTTTACATCAACCCCAGCACACCCGAGATGGCGGCTCAATACCTGCGGGAAATGAGGAGTGAATAGCCGAAAAGTCGCTGCAGGGAAATGTCTGAATCAAGAAAAAGCCCAAAAAAGAGAAAAGGATATTTTATTCTTGTCTTGCACAGCCATATTCCCTACGTCATCGGGCAGCGAGACTGGCCGCATGGCATGAGCTGGCTCTATGAGGCTGCGGCCGAGACTTATCTTCCTCTGCTGAATTCCTTCTATGACCTTGAGGAGCAAGGAATAAAGCCAAAGGTGACCATAAGTCTCACACCTGTCTTATGTGAGCAGCTACGCCATCCAAACTTCTCCCGAGGCCTGATGAGCTACATCAAGGAAAAAATTGAAATGGCTCGCCAGAATGGAGCGGCCTTTAAAAGATTCGGGGAACATCATAAAGCCTATCTCGCCGACTGGTGGGCGGAATATTACACAAGAATGGTCGAATCCTTTGAAGTGCGTTTTAAAAAGGACTTAGTCAACGCTTTCAAGGTCCTTCAGGATAACGGCGGCATTGAAATCATGACCTCAGCTGCCACTCACGGCTACCTTCCCCTTCTGGGCTATGACGAGTGTGTCAATGCCCAGGTCAAACTGGGCGTTCAAAGCTATCGCCGTCTCTTTGGGAGAGCTCCGGCAGGAATCTGGCTTCCGGAGTGCGCCTACCGTCCGAGATACAGATGGAACTTCCCTGTCCACGAGAAGAAAAAAAGAGCAAGGAAGAGGAAAGGGCTTGAAGAGTTACTCATTGATTCAAATCTCAAATATTTCATCATCGACAGCCATCTTCTCCGGGGCGGAAGAGCGATAGGGATGTACCTCTCCCGTTTTAAAGCTCTTCAGGACTTGTGGAAAAGGTTTTCCTCAAGCTATAAGCCTTTGAAGGTCCACAGCGAAAAGCTGCCGCAATCCATATATTTTCTCCAGCCCAGAGATTCGATGGAGACCGTTGCTGTCTTCACCCGCGACCCCCAAACCAGCCTTCAAGTCTGGAGCGGGCAATGGGGCTATCCAGGAAATGGCCTCTATCTTGACTTCCACAAGAAGCATCACCCCGGCGGCCTCCGCTATTGGCGGGTGACCCATTACAAGGCTGACCTCGGCGACAAGGAAGATTACTATCCTGACAAAGCCCCGGCAGTCATAGAGGAGCAATCCGACCACTTCCTCCATCTGGCGAAGAACATCCTCCTCGACTTTCAGCAGAAGACAGGCATGGAAGGTGCTTTGACCGCGCCCTTCGATACCGAGCTTTTCGGGCACTGGTGGTTTGAAGGCTGTCAATGGATCTTCCGCCTGCTGCAGAAAATGAGCAAAGACAAGGAGATAAGCCCCGCAACCTGCAGCGAGTATCTGGAAGATTTCCCTTATGGCGAAATCATAGCCCTTCCTGAAGGCTCATGGGGAGAAGGCGGATTTCATTACATCTGGCTCAATGAACAGACAGACTGGACCTGGAAGAAAATTTACAATGCCGAGGAAAGATTCATCGACCTTGTCAAGAGATGGCATTCAAAAGGAAATCGAGCAGCAGAGAGAGTATTGAAACAGGCGGGCCGAGAGCTTCTCCTGCTGGAGAGCTCAGACTGGCAGTTCCTGATTACGACCTGGAGCGCCAGGGATTATGCTGAAGAGCGGGTGGGCTTTCACTATGACAACTTCCAGAAGCTGTGCAGTCTGACAGAGGAAATCGAAGAAAGAGGAGAGCTTACTGAAGAGGGCGAAGGCTTCCTCTGCTCCTGCGAGGAAAAAGACAGCATTTTTTCTGAGATAGATTTGAATTGGTGGCTGGGTGCTTAATAAGTTAGGATCAGGCTAGGTGTTTCGAAAACACGCAGGCTTTGCCCCAGCGAGGCAAAGCCTGCTCGGTTTC
>CAZJXZ010000185.1:0-5296 GCA_964549955.1 uncultured Eubacteriales bacterium | reverse complement strand
TCACCAGAGAAAATGTTCCCTTCTTGCATAAAATCCCTATTCTGGGAGCCCTTTTTAAGAACATGTCCAGGATAAAGACGAATCGTGAACTTCTCATTTTTATTACACCCAGAATAATCAAATAATAGGATAAAAAAGATGGAAAGAATGAAAAACGCATTAAAAATAGCAACAATCATTCCCTTTATTCTCTTCCTAGTCTCTTGCAACAATCGCGTAGGAAACAGCGAAGAGTCTCACTCCCTTCTCGTCCTCTCCAAGCTAATAGGAAAAACTGCGCTCGGAGATACAGCCGATTTTCTTCAATCTGACGTGGTTAAAATTGACCTGACAACAGGTCAACCATATGTTGTTGCAGATACAATCACGGCAAGTGTGAGCGCAAGGCTCAAAGAGCCGCAGCTTGTGAAACCAGGCTCATCGTACATGCACAATGTCATGCTTACCCGCTACGCTGTGGCCTTCACTCTTCCTGATGGAACCGGCTCTCCAGGCACGGACGTACCCCTTCCTTTCGAAGGCTCGCTTTCCACCTTAATCGAGATTGATTCCACTTTGGAAATCAACTTTGTCGTTGTCACTGAAGAGGCTAAGACTATCGCCCCTCTCTATGCTCTGAGGTCAGGAGGTGTTATAAACGCGAGAGCTGAAGTCACTTTATATGGCCAAGACATGGCTGGCAAACCCGTTCAGGTAACAGGCAGCATCTCCGTATACTTTGCCAACTACATAGACCAATAAGAACGTAAACGCGCAGTGCAGTCAAGGGATTCTCAATCGTAAACAAAAACAGTTTTTCGTGATTTAATCTTCTTCAGCGATTCCCTCAAAACATCATTCAAATCTTCTCTTCTTCCAGCCCTCAAAATGATTTGAACTCTATACAATCCTCTCACTCTGGATACAGAGGCCAAGGCAGGGCCCAGAATTTCAACCTCTCCAGCGCCAGCTCTCACGCCTTCAGAAAATTCCCTCGAGCTTCTGGCCACACTTCTTAAATTCTCCTCTGGGAGGATGGGAAAATTGAAGCAATGAGATACGTTCTGCCATCGCGGTCAAAAACGAAATTCCCTCGGAGGGATTTGAATCCCCGACCTTCGGATTCGAAGTAAGGCGGTCTTTGTTATTTAAGCCTTAAATGCTTTGATTTGATATTGCACATCCAAGAGGGAGTTATCTTATGCTGATTGGCTTATGGGGGGATATGGATGGGACAACTGATAGGCTGATTATTTCTTTTTCAGCCCGCCCGCCCTATTCCTTGCATCCTCAACTTCAGGAAGACCAGGATCAGCGTTTTTCCAGAGGTCGAGGAATTTCTTATTCTTTCACTTTACTTTGGATATATAAGATTCCCACTCTACTAATTTCTCTTTGGCTTTTTTTGCAGGCTTGTACTCTGGGTCTGCTTCTTCCCAGACGTGCAGGGCTTCTTTCAAATGCTCCATAGCCTTTTCTTTTTTGCCCATATCATAATAAATAAGGGCGGTTTCATAATTCGTTTTGGGTTCGAAAGGATGAATCTTTAAAGTTTTTTGCATATATTCTTTTGCTTTCTTAAGATCTTTCAACTTCCTGTAACATCGCCCGATGCTTCTATTAATGGTAGAGTCTGTTGGATCCAATTCTAATTGTTTCTGGTAACTGAGAATGGTCTGTTCATACTCACCCCTCATTTCACAAATCATTCCCTGGGCATGAAGAACAATCGGCCGCAAAATTTCAGCTTTGAAAGCTCGGATGGCTGCTTCAAGCCCTTCGATTGCTTTCTCTGCGTTATCAACATCCTCTAACTCCAGATAAATAAGCAAATATCCAAGAGGTATAAATTTGTTAAAAGGCGGCGCTATTTGCTCTTCGATGGCTTTTATCGCCTGGAAAGCAACATCTTTTTTACCCGCCATGATGTAGTTAACCAAAGCCTTCATTCTATAAATTAATACAAATAGGGGAGGTGCAGATTTCTCCATATCAGCAAATGCAAGCTGCATGTATTCAAGGGATTTACTTATTTGCCCTTTTCTTTCATAAAAAGATATTAATGAGTTGTACACTTCCACCCGATCTCCCGGCGTTTTACTGATTTTTAATACATCTTGATATTGCTCTATCGCCTGCTTGAAATTTCCCAACTCAGATTCAATATTTGCTAATGTGAGAAGGACAGAAATTTTCTCTGTTTCAATGAGAAGCGCCTTTTTATAGTAAGATTTCGCATGTTCATAATCCCCTATGGTTTTATATAATTGCCCTATTCTCGTAAATGATCTGTAATCGTTGGGGAATTGATCTGCGTATTGTTCGTAGTTTTGCAACGCTTCTTCATGCTCACCTTTTTGTTCGTAAATGCGACCGATATAATGGAAACACTCATATTGTCTGGGGTCAAGTTCTAAAATCCGCTTATATTCTGAAATAGCTTCATCCGGTTGATTTCTATTCTCATACAGTTTGGCCAGACCTTTGTGACCATCTATATCCTGTGGGAATAACTCAACCCTCATATTTAAAAGGGTGAATGCCAAGTCTTGATCCTGTTTAATGTGGGAGTAGTAGTTGTATTTGACATTGTATTTGTCTTTTTCTAAGAGTCTGTAGTCATACCGCATAGCCGCCCGTATCGCTGTCTCCGCTTTTTCGCTTTGATTTGAAAATGCGTAAGCTACGTACAGTTCAAACCAGGCATAAGCAAATGTCGGATCATCCTCAACAGCTTGCTCAAGATATTTCGTTCTCATCTCCCCCCCAATATTAGTGCCGACAACGTATTTATTGAAGGCATACATCGAATTCGTTAGCATTTCGGACGCAGGCTTATCTTCAGTTTCTTCAATATGATATGCAGGAATTTTTAAGTCGTACTTTAATTGAACAGACATTTCATCTATCAGCTTAAAAATATCTTTGCCGGTGAACGCTCTCTCCTCCAATAATTTCGTACGCTTTGTCTCGTAAAGCGACGTTTTCACCGAGAACTGCTCATTGTCTTTGGTAAACGACCCCGAGACGAAATAATCCAGGTGCTGGTCATAGGCGATTTTTCTCTTCAGTGTTAACGGCACTTCGGTGCTCCCCTTGAATCCTGCCTCCTTTAATTCAGAACTAAATCCAGAACTGATATCCAAATAAAGGTCTTGAGCCAAATCAGTTACTAATCCCTTGACGATTCCGTATTGTAACCAGGACGAATATAAATCGCCAGACTTATTGTCGAAGTAGAATAGGGCGACCTTTTTTCGAAATTCACTTTTCGGTATTACACGTTCAGTCGTCTGGCCCTCTTCATCCGTAAGGGTTACGGTTTTTGTTGTCGCCCCAAGGTCTTTGCCTTGAAATAGGAAGAAAAGAAGCCCAGCGGAAAGAAACAGATTTATCGGTATGCCAATTTTTTCAGCTCTGCGCCACTGAAAACGGCCGCTTCTTCCGTGGAAGTATGCCAGAAGGAGAATGGTGGGAATTATTGAAAATAAAGCTATTAAACAGAATTTTGGTAGATGTGGTGACAATGGATAGCGGTGCACCATCCAATCCATAAATATTATTATTCCCAGATGTCCTGCAAAATAGATCCCCATAATCTGGGGAACGCGCCTTTGGAGTAAATCCTTAAAAAAAGAGACTCTCGTCTCTTGTCTTACTGCTTTGGCTAATCTTGCTTTGGATGTTTCAGCTTCGAGTTCCTTTGCAATCGATCGTAAATCAACCATCATTTCGTCTACATGCTGGTATCGCTCTTCCACGTTTTTTGCTATAGCTTTATTCACAATCCGTTCCAATCCCATCGGCACTCCAGTTCGTAAGCCAGTCATTGGCTCCGGCTCTTCATTCAGAATGGAATACACCACCCCCTGCTCGTAATCTCCTTTAAAGGGACGCTGCCCGGTGACCATTTCATACAGCATCACGCCAAAGGACCATATGTCTGTGCGGTGGTCCACGGCTTTGCCCTGGGCCTGTTCTGGCGACATGTAGGCTATCGTACCCATAGATGTTCCTTCTTTTGTAATTGTGGGTTTTCCTGCAACTTTCGCCAAGCCAAAATCCATAATCTTCACCTGAGCTTTCCCGGTCACCATGATGTTGGCACTCTTGATATCCCTGTGAACGATCCTTTTCTTATGCGCTTCTTCCAAACCAGCAGCAACCCGTGTTGCAATCTCCAGCGCTTCATCCAGTTTCAGCGGGCCTTTATCGATTTTTTCCTTTAAACTCTGACCTTCAACGTAAGCCATCGAAATGAAGGTTTTCTCCTCAGCCTCATCAATTTCATAGACAGTACATATGTTAGGATGGTCCAATGCTGCAGCAGCCTGTGCCTCACGTATAAATCGCTCTTTAACCTCTGAGACGTGAGTTATCTCAGATGGCAGAAACTTGAGTGCAACGGTTCGCTTAAGCCTGGTATCCTCAGCTTTGTAAACTACGCCCATTCCCCCTCTTCCAAGCTCTTTAATGAGCTTGTACCTTCCAGCAAAAGTAGTTCCCTTGGCTAATTCTTTCATGGATGTTTGGAGAGTCTTAGTTTGAGAAATTAGGATTTTCTCTGAGGAAAGAAGAGGTGTTGCACAATTGCTACAAAAAGGTGCAGTATCGGTGTTATCTGAATGACATTTAGGGCACTTTATCCCCATTGGTCCCTTTTCCTTTTTTGGCAGAAGATTAACAACTTGTAAGGAAAAAGTCAAATTGATAAATGCTTTTAATTTTATGATACGTTTCAGAGAGCAGCTTATCTCATCCTGATTCACGCTTGGGGGGATATGGGGGGCGGCGGATTTCTATGTTAGCTTTCCGGTCAGTAATTCGGTCAGTAAAATCAGACTGAATTCAGCTTAAAAAGACTAATTATGACTTAATCTGATAAAGCTGTGGTCGATCGCATCATAAACCATCTAAAGCCGACATTTGTCACCGACAGACCTCCTCTGCCACGGATCGCCTATCAGAAACTTTTATTGGATGCTGAGGTCTCGACCGAATATCTTTCATGATTTTTCCTTTTCCTCAGGAGGAGAAATCTGTATCAATTCCGTCTATCTCACATCATTCACAGGCTTCCGACCTCTTCATCCTGCCTTTCATGCCGTCTTGAAAATCCCCCTCGTTATGATTTACTATCTTTCACGATACGATGAAGGGAAAATGAGGAACAGAAACGCACAGAGTGCTGCCTCTGTCGAGAAGGAAACCCTTAAGGTGATGAGTCACAAGGGATAAGCGAGGAGTATTAGACGAACTCATGGAAATGAAACGGGAGAACGAGGGGCAAGTAAGGAGATATGAATCAATAAATATA
>CAZJXZ010000184.1:0-5338 GCA_964549955.1 uncultured Eubacteriales bacterium | reverse complement strand
ATGAGGGAGTTACAGTTATTATCGCTCATTGCGCCATGCCCTTCTGGGGAGATTTTGATAAGGATTATCACGACGATTGGGATGAGTTTCTCAAGCTCTTTGATGAAGTAGAAAAGAAGGGTTGGAATCTGTATGCCGATCTTTCCGCAGTCTGCACTCCGTTTAGAATAAAATATATTAAAGAGATAATGGAGAAAGTGAATAAGGTTTCCCATAAGAGGCTGCTCTATGGAAGTGATTATCCTATACCCGTTTTTGAAATTACTCTGAACAAAAGCAAGAACTTCTTCCGTTGGTTAGGTTTTATACTAAAGCTTATGTTTATGAAGAACCTTCTTGATAAGAATTATCTAATAATTAAAGATATGGGTTTTGACGAGTGCATATATACAAATGCCTCCCATCTTTTTGAGAAAATCAAATATTGATCCGACTAAAAGCTCATGTTGTTGCAGAAATTTGTAAATATTGCAGTCATTCTAAGGTAAAAGCTAGCGTAGGGCTAAGATATAATATTGGAGAAGAATAAAGAAATTTAACAAAAAAATAAAAGGAGGTTAGGACATGTCTCAAGATAAAGAATTAACTTATCAAAGGCTTGGCGAATTATGGGAGAAAAAAGACCTTACAGTGCTAGATACAAAAGGCAAAAAATACTTCATGTTTAGTGACACCCATTTAGGAGACGGAGGAGGGGCAGATGATTTTCACGAGAACGAGGAGACACTTAAAGCCGCGCTGGAGTTTTATAAAAAAAATAATTATAAGCTCATCTTGCTCGGTGATATTGAGGAATTTTGGCAATTCGATCTAAGCGACATCGATAGCAAGTATAGAAAAAGTATTTATGAGAAGATAAAAGAGTTTGGGGACGATAATTTGTACCGTGTCTTCGGTAATCATGATATGGATTGGCGGCTTCTTGTTGACCCGGCTAAAAACGAACCTGTAAAAAAGGGAAATGCTGCAGAAGCATTGAAGATGAAAGACAAAGATGGGCGTATCAGAATTCTCCTCGTCCACGGTCATCAGGGCAGCACTGAATCTGATAAGTATAGCTGGTCCAGCCGTTTTTTTGTCCGTTTTTTCAGGATAATCGAGCCGATTGCGAAATGGCTGGGATTAACCCGTCCTCCTGAAGCAACAAAATCTCAAATCGCTAAAGATTATGAACGGATTTTATACTCATGGGCAAAACAGGCAAAAGTCATGCTCATTTGTGGACACTCTCACCGGGCCATCTTTTCCTCAAAGTCATACATAGAACGGCTCAAAGAAAAGATAGCGAAATTGCAAGAAGAAATTTCAGAAAACCGAGAAAATAAAAAGCTGGTAGAGAAGAATCGCAAAGAGATTAAAAGATGGAAAGAAGAAATAGCGGATGAGAAAAGCAAGAAAAGAGAGATCGAGCCCACCGAAGCCGCTGGCGAGCCTTTGCCCTGTTACTTTAATACCGGATGCGGGCTTTATTGTGATGGGATTACGGGCATAGAGATAGCCGATGATGAGATTAGATTGGCTAAGTGGCACAGAGATCCCGAGGCGGATCCGCGCTATGAAATATATGAAAAAGGCAATTTAAGCAAATACAGTGAAATAGTCGGTGGGAAATAGGTTAGCTTTTATTGACTTTTTCCTCACTAACTGTCACCATTCGCCAGGTAAACTAAAATGTTGCCTTATTTTTTGATTGTTTTTACGGGATTATTCGTTTCTATTCCTCGTCAGCAAATTGTTTCTAAGAAAGGAAACAGAATCGTTCCCTCTGCCTGGCTCCATTAGTCTCGATGAGTGTGTTCCGACTAAAAGATAAGGCTTTGCTTACATTGGCATAGAGAATCAAAGCATGTATTCTTCAATTATCACAGGCAAGAAGTTAAGTAATTAAATTAAACAGGAGGTGCTCAATGTTTGGCTCGGTAATTCTTGAAATTGCTATCGGAATAATTTTCATTTACCTGTTATTAAGCCTTATATGTTCTGCACTTAATGAATGGATCGCGAGACTTTTATCGTTGCGCTCTACAACCCTCGAGAAAGGCATTCAAAGCCTTCTTAATGAAGCAAAGGGTGGAGAATTCACTAAAAAACTCTATGAACATTCGCTAATCAAGGTATTCACACAGCCAGGATGGCTGGATAAGCTTTTAAAAAGGGAACCAAAGCCTTCCTATATACCATCCCGCACCTTTACTCTGGCTTTGCTTGATACTCTGGGAATTGCTTATTCCAAGAAAGGCCTTAAAGGAATAGACAAAATTCAAAATAACGAGCTAAGGAATTCGCTTCAAATTTTATTAAAAGAAGCAGGACATGATTTGGAAAAAGCTATAAAAAATATCGAGAGCTGGTTTAATGACACGATGGACCGAATCTCTGGCTGGTATAAGAGAAAAGTCCAATTGATCATACTGGTGTTGGCACTTCTGGTAAGTGTAATGCTCAATGCGGACACGTTTATGATTGCCAATGGTATCTCGAGTAATGATACAATGCGCACCGCAATTGTGGCCTTCGCCCAAGAAGTTTCAAAACAACCTCTCTCAGCCGACGCCAAAACTTCATTGAAAAGAATAGAAGAAATTCAAAAGAATTTTCAAAATATCCAGCTCCCCATCGGCTGGTCCAAGCGCCCAAAGAAGCTACCTAAAGATGAACTTTACGTAAGGGATCCTCGTGAAGTACCTCAAGGCTTTACAGGGTGGCTGCTGAAAGTCATCGGGCTGTTATTTACGACGATTGCGATATCTCTTGGCGGCCCGTTCTGGTTTGATGTGCTTTCCAAGTTTATCAATCTACGCCAAACCGGTGGGCGGCCGGAGCCAATATCTAAGGAGGAGATAAAAAAAGGTTAGAAATGATGGGAGCCCTATAAAAAGGCCGCTTCTTCGCTTTTAAATGCACCGCTTACAAATTGGCAAAAAAACAGAAGTTAGTAAAAAATCTGTTTTTCACAACTGATAGCAGAAAGGTGGCAGTGAAAGAAGCATAGGCTTCTATCATGAGAAATGGAAGACCGGCACCTGATGAAGCGAGTCAAATATAGATATAGGCCAAGACCCAAAATTGCCGATGGAGAATTTCATGGCGAGCGAGGCGTGGCCATCTCAAGAAGTTATAAAGAGATTACCACGCACTCTTCGGGTGCTCGTAATGACATAGGAAGGATGACTCTCTCATTTCTATCGGCAATTTTGGGTCAAGATATAACGATGGCATTGGTTCTTGATTTATAATGAATGCCATCAACTCGTAATTGAATAAAATAAAGGAGGCTATAAATGGCAATTTATAAGAAAGGATCAAAGGGTGAAGAGGTAAAAGAAATTCAAAGAAAGCTCAAGGCCTTAGGTCATTATAAAGGTTCGATTGATGGAGATTTCGGCAAAGGCACAGAGGAAGCAGTCAAAGCCTTTCAAAAGTCCAACGGCCTTACTGTGGATGGCGTCGTTGGCCCGAAGACGTGGAACGCATTATTTGAAGAGAAACCAGATCAGCCTTCTAATTTAAAAATTAACCGGACAGTCCGCCTTGAAGCAAAGGACTATATCGAATCGGAAACGCCGAAAGACTTGATAGTCCTGCATCACACAGTGGGGGGCACGGCCTTAAGCACCATAAACTATTGGAAAACAGACCCGAAGAGGATTGCGACTTCCTACGTGATTGAAAGAGATGGAGAAATCTTTGAGGTCTTTGACCCCAAATACTGGGCATTTCATCTCGGGCTTAAAGAGACTGGCGGAGCTGTAGACAAGCGGAGCATCGGGATTGAGATTGCGAGCGAAGGAGGGCTGATCCAGAGGGATGGCAAGCTCTATTGTTTTGATGTTGTCTCTGAAAGGACATTATTCACCCAGGAATATTATGACCACGGGATGCCATGGAGGGGCTATAGGTTTTTTGATGCCTACTCTGATGTCCAGATAAAAGCCATTATCGGATTGGTCAATATACTCTGCGAGCAATTTAAAATCCCGAGGCGCACTCCTGCCAATCATTTTGAGGCCGATGACAGCTATCGGCAGTTTGCCGGCATCCTAGGCCATCATCAGCTCCGTCCGGATAAATCGGACGTCCATCCAGGCTTCCCTTGGCAAAAGCTTGTTGAAGCGTGCAGGCTGGAGTTGGTCTGAAAGAATAAATCTGAAATTCAAACACTGTATTCAATTTGACATTTGCTTTCTTTATATTATAAGCTTCAGGCTGAAAACGAGCTAAAGGGTCAAAGGGATTGGAGGAATTTTTCGATAAAGACTATATGAGGAGGGATATTTATGAGCAAAATAAAAAATGCAGTAGCTCTATCAGACATCCATCTTGGCATGGATATCGGCTATTTATATGCCAAAGAACCAAATAACCCAAAATATGTCAAGAACAGGGCTGCTTTATTGGATTTGCTCAAGAGCCTGGGTCCGCAGGAAGAGCTCATCCTCAACGGCGACGTCCTGGACTTATCCCTGGCCGGCCATGATGAAATCATCCGTGACCTGAAGGCGCTTTTTGCTCTGATTTCAGAGACCGGGCCATACGAGCGCATTGTCTACATCCCGGGCAATCATGACCATCATTTCTGGCGGGAATTAGGAGAAGAGGTTTATATCGATGGAAAAATAAGCCAGGGACAGGAACCGCCCGGGCATAAAATCTATCCCTACTGCTTTGTTGACGAGCGCTTCTCCTGCATAGACCCTAACCTGCCCTGCAAGATCGTCCTGACTTACTTATGGCCCAAAGACAAGCCTATGCCTGAGATCGCGGTCAAATATCCTCATCATCTGGCAAAAATCACCTCAAGCGATGGCAAAGAGCATTATTATCTCTTTACTCACGGCCATTTCCTCGAAGACATGTTCAAGCCGGTGAATTATCTTATTGAACCTGCCCGCATCGATGAGCTGGAAGCGTTCAACAACTTATGGCTTGAGGCAGTCGATTATGACCTTGGCCATGCAGGGAGGCTGTCAGAGAGAGTCCGCCAGCTTGTCAGCGATTACAATAAGGGAGGAAAAGGGGCTAGGGAGACAATCAAGAAAATAAGGAATGAGCTTTACAAAAACCTCAAGGAAAAACTGAAGCTAAAATGGCCGAAAACATGGCTCCTGAAATGGATTCTCTGCCTTATCTCCAACAATATTCCCTTGGAAGAAAAGAAAAGCGGGTTGTTCAAGGTCGCCATCAACGAAAAACTTAAAGAAAGTATCGTTGATTACATCAGAAAATACATACTGCAGCGCTATGTTAAGGGAAAAAAAATGGAATATCATCTTCGGGTGGATGAGGATATTCCGACGCCTTTTACTTTTGTCTTCGGCCATACTCACCGCCCCATCAG
>CAZJXZ010000183.1:0-5381 GCA_964549955.1 uncultured Eubacteriales bacterium | reverse complement strand
ACCCACAACAGATACAAAACAGGGTAAGCCAATTTCGTCTGCTCGTACTCCCGGGGGAGATGGACAAAGAGAAGCCTGTCTTCATCTAATATTTGCGAATGAATCACCTTATATTGGCCGATGGAGATGTCATCCCCATCCTTCTGGGCAAAACACAACTTCTGCTCAAAATGAAGAAGCAATATTGTTATGAACATAAGCAAAAAAGTTGTTTTTGAATTTTTCATTATGATCTCCTTGTACATTCGACCATCCGGTCCAATTGTTTAAACATAATTTCGTCCTTTGAAAATTTATTCTGGTTTCAATATTCCAACGATTTTTGCATCCAACTATAGGCTGCTGCCAGGCTCATTTCCCAAGAATTCATTTCAATAGACAAAGAGACCAAATAAGATGGAAGTGAGTACATAAGCTCTATTAATATACGAGCCGCCAGAAAAAAGGTTCATTCACCTGTCGAAAGGGATAGGAGGTTGCCTTTCGCTTGCCATGGCCGGGCGTGCCTCTTAGGGGTGGGAGTTTGGTTTTCAATGGTGGCAGTGCGCCGGGATATTTTGCCGTCATTTTCCCTTCATCCCATCATGAAAGATAATAAGGGAAGAAAGAATCATGAAAAATATTCTGCTCCGGCCTCAGCCGCGATCAAAAGTTCCTGCTAATTTAATCTTAATAGAAGGCTACGCTCCCTCTGGCCGATCACCCTGACAATTTCATAAAATCCATTGCCAATATGTTACTTTTCTTCTAAAGTGATATAGCCGTAAATGTCTCCTCTCCCGAAAAGGTTGGTGATCCTCAGCTCGTATTCGGCTCCAGGTATCACGTCCACGTAGAATACCCGCTCTGTGGTTCCGAGGTTAGTGCCGCTTGCCCTCCCGTTCTTCTCAGATAAGACAATAAGAGGATCTCCGTCCGCATTCAGGATACAGTAAGAAACCTTTATTTTATCACCGCGAGACATGGACTTGGCTTTATAAGTTCTTGTCTGATTCCAGGTGGAGTCCGGATAGACTTTGGTCGTGAAGCCAAAGGTCTCTCTTCCTCCGACAAGAATTCTTCTCACGTTGTAGTAAACTCGGTATTTGGCATCTGCCCCTTCAAAACGCAGGATTGGCTGGACATAGTTCCCACCCATGATGAGAGAGGAGTTGCTGCTTTTCGGGCCACATCCACTGGGGGTGCTGGACACAGCAGGTGAATAAGAATCTCCCCACGGCGCGTCTTTGAAGATTTGGTCAGAAGAAGCTCCAATAGTTATAGAGCGGGTTTGAATTTGGTCATCGGGGTCGATGATTGCCAGCAGATTCGCGAAGAAGTCGACGATGTCGGTGAAGAAGTCGATGATATAGTTGAAGATGGTGATCGGCAGATAAAGCAATCCTTTTAATGCTTCTTCAAAATCACCTTGGAAGAGGTCGACAACAATCGGGCCGGCCACCTTGAGAGCCATGAGGGCGATTGTCAGCTCAGGACAGGCTCCTCCCAGGCCAGAGATGATTTCTGTCAGGCTTTTCCCGGAGAAGATAATCTCCAGGACGAGCATGCCGACATCGATTCCTCCCATCGCCGTCTGGACTGAATCCAGAAAGGAGGAGAAGCTGAGCTTCCCTTGAAAGAAGAGCTGCAGAACTCCCTGCAGCTCAGCCGGCAGAGCTTCCCTGAGACTGTCATAGAGGGCTTGCTGCAAAGCATTAAGCACTGCCTCTTTGATTGTGGATATCAATGTCTCTCTCAAATCCTGGATAGCGTCCTGGATGGCATGCCTGACTTCTTCCTTGCTCCAATCCTCCTCCCAGAGGTCAATCATGAAAGTTGTGCTGGTGTTGTAAGTGTTGGCGTTGACCACCCAGCGGTCTTGAGACCTGAAAACGCGAGTCTCGCCGTTGTTAACATCCTCATAGGTGCCGGTGACACGAGAACTAACAGAATAGAGGTCGCCTGTATGAAGCTGATGGAGATGCTCAGGGTCATCAGGGTCGTAGCGAGGAATTGAGGCGCTGATGTGCCAGTATGGCTCGTCATCCGAACAGACCGTGCCGACAAAAGGAATCCAGACACAGGTCCTTTCGTTCTGGTCGATGCAATAGAACCAGTCGAGCCCGATTTCATATTTGTGATAGTCTCGGATAGAGTGGTCGTTGTTGAGGTCAGGAACGAAGACTTGGGGGTTTAAGTGGAGTTGCTCAACAAGGGTTTGGTGGAGCTGGTTGTGGGAGATATCAGCGGTCCGGAATCCTTGAGCCTGGACAAAATCTTTCAATTCCTTTAAGTTAGCCGCAGTTGGGCTTGTTTTTAGTTTAGCGCTCAAGGTTTCAAGCTGTTGGAACTGGAGTGGACCGGGCTTGACTTGCGGCCTCTCCACCTTCGCCACTCCGACTCTGGGGATTTTGGCAGAACTCAATTGGAATTTTGGAGAACCAGGAGAAAAGGCTCTCCTGACCATCTGCCGAATTTCGGTTTCATAGTTAGGCTTGACTGCAGAAAGGATGTCCTTTCCCAGCTGCAATTTGTCGATTCTATCCCCTGGCTTGAGCTGGGCATAGCGGGGATGAAAATACTGGCTCTTCAAAGAAGGAGAGATATTATTGTAAGCCTGAACTATTGTCTGGAAACGGGGCGTGACATCGATTCTTTTCACCATCAGCCGTCTCTGAGTTTTTTCTTCCATCTGCTTGTAGACCAGCGGGACAACAATTTTAGCCAGAGGATTTTTTGGCGAGATCTCTCTTATCCGCTTTTCCATTTTGGCCTTTGTCTGCTCAATTTTCTGCTCCTCGAGCTTGGCTTTTATTTCTTCGAGCTGTTGAGCCGTGAATCCCTGGGCCTGCTGAATCTCGTAATGCTTGATCTTGATTGATTTCTCTTTCTTTTCTTCGGGAATTTCTTCTTTTTCCTTTTCCTTGGGAGTGACATAAGGAGAGACGCCGGGTGCTCCTGGATGTGTGATCAGCACTCGACCACGAGCCGCTGTGCTCGAGCTAAAATTGGCCACTGTAACCTTCCACATTTTTCCTAAAGAGAGATGCTGGCCCGTGACTTCAAAAGAGAGGCTCAAAGGGCTTTGCCCGTCTTTTCGGGCATAAGCCTGAGCCATCCCTGGACCATTGAGAATCAGAGCTAAACTCGTAGCCGTCCCGCTCCACTCGGCTCTGGCCTCAATCCTTCCTGCTGTGGTTACCTCAAAATCAACCATTTCACGGCTTCTGCCCGTGATGTTAAAATCTCTCGTTATTTCCTTTTTTTGAGAGAGGGTAGCGATTTTTGGTTGAAGCGGTTTTTGTTCCTGGGGAACGGTGCCGTAAGAAGAGGCCAATACCATGATGAAGGAGACCATCAGGAAGGCAACAAGAAAGCATCTTGGTTTACGCCAGAAAAGAGACTTGAAACTCAAATTCTTGTTTTTCATAGCCCTTCTCCTTTAAAATTTTTTATCAAAAAAAATTCTTTATGCTCTTTAAAGAAAGCTACCCCAGGGCTGCTTATTAATTACCCCTTTTTGTTTTGATTCGTTCTCCAAGCTCTGTTGTTTATATCATAGAGAAAAATCGATGTCAAAAAGAATTCTTTTCCTTGCTAAACCTTAAGAAAAGAGCCTATAAAGCATACCTTCGGCATATTCATTGCAAAGAATCACGGAGAATATTCCGAAGCTCTTTTTTCTCCTCGAAAAAAATTAACTCAAGCAGCGAACAACCTACGAAAGCTCTTGACAAAGGGAATTTGGTTTTCAAGGGTGGCAATGCGCCGAGACATTTTGCCATCACTTTCCCTTCATCCCATCACGAAAGATAATAATTCGTAGCCAAAGAGACTGTCAAGACCCCATGAAGGGCGGGATGAAGGGGCCGATCGCCGTGACAATGTAACAAGATTAATCTCGTTTGTATTAAATGTGGAGCTCGATGATGTCTTCGTCCTCGAGGATGTGGTCGCGGTTGACCATCTGGCCCTGGTATTTGGTTTTGCTCCAGATGCGGGCATACTTCAGCTTCCGGGCAAAATCCATATGAACAGCCCTGGCCATATCCAGGACCGATGGCCCTCGCTTTAAGGTGAATGGAGAATCGAATTCCGCCTTTTTCCCCGGGACTTTACTGTAAACTCTGATGATGTGGAGGATGGAGAAGATACGCTTTTTTAATTGCTCGAGACCGTCACCGCCTTAATTACTTCTTTCCTTTTAGTGATCTAAGAATTTCTTTGACTTCGGCTTCTTCTTTCCCCCCAAAATAAAGATACTTCTCGAAATAATAGATAGCCTTCTCTTTGTCTTTCTTAGTGAGACAAATCTTTCCCAAGTTATAATAAGATTCTTGCTCTCCGGGTTCGAGTTCTATGGCTTTTTCAAATTCGTAAAGAGCTTGATCAAGTAAATTTCTCTCAACATAAAGCCTTCCCAGAGATTTGTGTGCCTGAAAGGATACAGTTCTTTTGTATACGACCAAAGAAACTTTCAAATCATCTCCAGAAATTTTTTCTTCTGGTCCGACTCTAATTTGTTTTTCTTCATACTTAATTGCTTTTTTCCATTCCTCTTCGGCTTGCTGCTTGCCATTTTGAGCCCAGTAGGCACAGCCCAAACTGTAGTGGCCCATGGCATCCTCAGGATTGATCTCAAGAACCTTCTTATAAGCACGAATTGACCTCTCAAAATCCTCCTTCTTGAAATAGATATTCCCTAAAAAGTGATAGGCTTCAAGAAAATAATTCCCCGCTTTTAACGCTTCATCAAACGTCCATTTAGAGAGAGGAATCTCAAAAGCCTTTTTCATCTGTTCGCCTTCAATCTCGAGTATCTTTTTCCTTCTGTAAGCAGGAAGTTCTCCATAAATTCCTCTTTCTCTGAGGGCCATCAAGGCATATTTTTCTGCTTGGGCGAGATAGCCAAGCCAGGAATAAACCATTCCCAGGTTATAATTTACCTCAGGACATTCAGGATAGCTCTTCAAAGCGTTGTGAAACCTTCTTATAGCCCCATAGAAATTCCCATTCTCTATGAATTCAAGCGCCAGAGAGTTTATGTTTTGCAAGACAAATAGTCTGTCGTTTTTTAATTTATGACGGTATTCCCTTTCAGGATTATCAATAAGTTCTCTGGAGAACTCTAATTGTTCGGGACACTCGGTGGATCGTTCGCCCGATTCGTTGAGTTTTTTCCGGGCACAGTCCAAATAAAATTTTACTTTGGCATTTTCAGGATCGATTATTAGTGCTTTCTCGAAATATTCTGAGGCGCTTTTGAAATCATGGCGATTATAGCTCAGACAGCCTATATTCAAACAGGCATCCATGAAATCGGGTTTAATTTTCAAGGCGCCGTGAAAATTATTTAATGCGGGTTGAAAATAATTTGCATTCGTCTTATATCTCTCAAGATA
>CAZJXZ010000182.1:0-5489 GCA_964549955.1 uncultured Eubacteriales bacterium | reverse complement strand
ATGGCCTTTGCCATGAAGCTGGCTCAAAAAAAAGCTGAATTGAGAGAATGCCCCCATGCTTCTGAAGAGGCCAAAGCCACATTGGGCGAAGCCGGCGAACCTCCGATTCGACTGGTCAAGATTGGAGGAGCCAATGCCCTGGAAATAGGAAATGAAACGGTGATGTTTCGCCATGAGAAGACATTCGTTCATCCCACAGGAATCGCCATCGAGCTCCGCACTTCCGAGGTAGAAGAAAGGATTCTGGAAAGAATCAAAGAGATAGAGAACTACACGGTCGAGCGTGTCGGCCAGGAACTTAAAACAGACCTGTTCTTCATCGTGCATGACTCTGAAGACAAAGGAGACTTTTTGAAGGCGATAAAGCTCGTCAAGCAAAACTCAACCAAGGGAATCATCCTCGACTGCGAGAATGAAGGAGTTCTGAGAGAAGGAGCAGAGCTTTTAAAAGATGACCGTCCGGCAGTCTTTCTGCGAAAAGAAGTTTCAGATAAAGATATAGAGCTAGCCAAGGCCTACAATCTCAGCTTGATCCTGACAGCTCACTCTCTTGAGCAGATGCTGAAGCAGGCTGAAAAGGCGAAAAGCTCTGGCTTGAACAACATCATCCTCAACCTGGAATCCCAGAATGCCGGCCATCAATTGCAGAATAGCACCATCCTCAGGCGAAGCGCCTTGAAGAGAAATTTCAGGCCTTTTGGATATCCGCTCTTTTCCCGTATTCATGAAAAGAAGGAGCTCGATTTATTGGCCGAAGCATCCCTGCGGCTCTGTAAATACTCCTCTTTAATCGTTATCCCCGAGTATGACAAGGCCCTGCTCTATACGCTGTTCACCCTCCGTCAGAATATCTACACCGACCCTCAAAAGCCGATCCAGGTTGACCCCAAGGTTTATCCCATAGGCGAGCCTACGGCAGAATCTCCGGTTTTTGTCACCACCAATTTTTCCCTGACCTATTTCATGGTCTCGGGTGAGATTGAAAACTCGGGGATATCCGCTCACCTGGTCATTGTCGATACAGAAGGGCAATCGGTGCTCACGGCCTGGGCTGCGGGAAAGTTTGGGGGCGAAAAAATCGCAAAATTCATCATGGATATTAAACTCGGTGAGCAGGTTAAAACGAGGAAGATTGTCATCCCTGGTTTTGTCTCCCAGATCAGCGGCGACCTGGAAGAAAAGCTTCCTGGCTGGGAAGTTATTGTCGGCCCGCAGGAAGCCTCTGACATCCCCTCTTTTGTCAAGAGCGTCAAGCTGACATAGAAAAGGGGACTGTCTCCTTTTTACAAGCTGACATGAACTCTATATAATTTCAAAATAGTGGAAAAGGGAAATTCCTTTTTCACGAAGGAGGTCGACATGCCGCTCCGTGGCTGGCGACAACACATGAAATATTATTTTTATATAAATTGAGATGACAGTGGAAAAATCTCGAAAAAGAAAAAGGGGACTGTCCTCTTTTTTAGTTAAATTCTTGCCGTTTGAAGCTAGCGTTGAAGCCTCATCAGGAACCATCCTCCTCGATGCAATAAAAAGAGCGGGCTTACCGCTTAGAGCGACCTGCGGCGGAAAAGGAACGTGCGGGGAATGCATTGTCCAGATTTTAAGCGGCAAATCCCAGGCGAAGCCTTCTGCTTCGCTCTCAAACGAGCTTGCCTTGCAGAACTACCGCCTTTCCTGTCAAACCAGGGTCATGGACAACCTCGAGGTGCAGCTCCCTCGGTTTCAGGAGATTTCCTTTAAGACCGTAGCCGAATCAAAATATTTCGAGAGATGGAAAGACAGAATTACAGGGTTTTATGAAATCAACCCTCCTCTGAGGAAAATCGACCTTGCCCTTCCTTCCCCAACCCTGGAAGATAATTCCAGCGATTTAAAAAGACTCGAACGCGAGCTCAAGAAGAGAGGTGTTCCAGAGTTAATAGATTGCGAATACTCCGTCCTAAAAAAACTGGCTCATGCCAGCCGCAAAGACGGGGGAAAAGTAAGTGTCATTCTTCTGCTCACAGGAAAAGGGGCATCGATCATCGATGTTATCCCTCAATCCGCTAGAAAAAAATATTATGGACTCGCCTGCGATATCGGAACGTCGACTGTCGCCTTGCACCTTGTCGACCTTCAGGATGGGCAAATCCAGAGCACGGCTTCGAGCCTCAACCAGCAGATAACCTGCGGCGAAGACATCATTTCCAGGATAAACTATGCCCAAAATCCAGAACGGCTGAAAAAGCTTCAAGAGCTCATCATTTCCACGGTCAATAATCTCATCAGCAGGGCTGCGCAATCGACTCGAATCTCGGCTTCAGACATCTATTATGCCTCTGTCTCAGGGAACGCGACCATGATCCATCTCTTTCTCAATCTTGAGCCGCGTTATATCAGAGAGGCGCCTTATATTCCAACCTTCAACCGCCTGCCTTATATTCTGGCCAGGGATTTGGGGTTGAAAATTAACCAGGAGGGAAGGGTTCACTGTTCGCCTGCCGTGGGAAGCTATGTTGGGGGCGATATCACTGCCGGGCTGCTCTGCACGCCGCTGCTCCGTGACTCAAAAAAAATTTCGCTTTTCATCGATATCGGCACCAACGGTGAGCTGGTCATCGGCAACAAAGACTGGCTGATGACCTGCGCCTGCTCGGCCGGACCGGCTTTCGAAGGGAGCGGGACAAAATGCGGAATGCCGGCTTCAGAAGGGGCCATCGAAGAGATAAAAATTGCTGAAAGCGGCAAGCTCGAGTATAGAGTCATCGCCGGCGCCAAACCCAGGGGAATATGCGGCTCGGGATTGATTGACCTCTTGGCAGAGCTCTTCATCCATGGCTATATCGACCGCCAAGGAAAATTCAACGAGAGAAAAATCTCGAAGAGAATCGTCGAGGATGAGGAAGGAAGGGCCTTTCTCATCGAAAAAAGCAAAAATTGCTTCTGGGGGAAAGAGCTGATCATAACTGAAAATGACATCTCAAACTTGATTCGGACCAAGGGTGCAGTTTTTTCAGCCTGCTCGGTTTTGTTAAAGAAAGTCGGCCTGAAATACAAGGATATCGACTCGGTTTACATCGCTGGAGGATTCGGCGAGCATTTAAGCATCGAGAATGCTGTTCGCATTGGACTTCTGCCTGACATTGAGCGCAGCAGATTCCATTATCTCGGAAACAGCTCTCTCTTCGGGGCTTATCTCATCCTGCTTTCGGACAGAAATAAAGACCTGGCCGCAAAGATTGCAGAAAAGATGACCTATATCGAATTGAATTCAGAGCCGACTTACATGACCGAATACACAGGCTCATTGTTCTTGCCGCATACAGATTTGAAGCTTTTTCCTTCAGTTCAACAGAGATTCAAGCCTTAAGTTTGCTGGACGACGTCAATTTCCAAAGTCTGTGTAATGTTTTTAGTATCAATATATTAATACAGAAAGTGGCTTAATCGATTTGTCAAGAGAGATAAGTATTGTGTCCCATTAATTATTGACTCAGGTAGGCATTCACAGCTAAGGCCGCGGCAACTCCTGTTCCCACTGCGGTTGCCACCTGCTCAGGGCAGGCATCGGTCACGTCGCCGCAAGCAAATATACCAGGCTGGGAAGTGGCCATGGTCTGGCTGACCTTAATCTCTCCAGATTCATTGAGTTCGACAAGGGCTTTGACAAAGGCCGAATTGGGGTCTGTGCCGATGGAGATAAAAAGTCCGTCGAGCTTCAGCCTCCTGGTCTTATCATCCTTGACATTCTTGAGGATTATGGCCTCCAGGCTGTCCTCGCCTGAAATCTCCGCTACCACAGAATTACAGAGGACTTCAATCTTTTCATTGGCAAAAACCCTCTCCTGGAGTATCTTCACAGCTCGACATTGGTCACGACGGTGGATAATCTTCACCGAACGGCAGAATTTTGTAAGGAAAAGCGCTTCAGTAAGAGCATTGTCCCCGCCGCCGACAACCGCGACTTCCTTGTCTTTAAAAAAAGCGCCGTCGCAAGTCGCACAGTAAGAAACTCCTTTTCCTGTCAACCTCTCTTCACCAGGAATCCCGAGCTTGCGGTAGCTCGAGCCACTGGCGATGATGACCGCCCTGGCTCTATAGTCTCCTCTACTGCCAAGAACAGATAAAAAATCATCCTTCTTCTGAATCTTCTTCGCCTCGTCGGTTATAATCTTTGCGCCAAATTTCTCGGCGTGCCTGCGGAAATTATCCATCAACTGGAAAGGGACAACTCCGTCCGGGAAACCAGGATAGTTCTCGACGAGGTCTGTAAGAAGGATTTGACCGCCAGGCACACCCTTTTCAAGGACAAGAGTCTTAAGCCTTGCCCTTCCTGTATAGACAGCAGCTGCTAGGCCTGCGGGTCCTGCTCCGATGATGACAACATCGTAGGTATCGTTCATATGTGCTTGGAGATAATGCTGATAATCTTGTCTTGAGGAAGAGCGCCGACCACAGTCTCTTTGATTTCTCCTTGTTTGAAGAGAAGCAGTGTGGGAATGCTCCTGACGCTGTACTTGACGGTAGCCTTCATGTTTTCATCAACGTTCAGTTTGACAACTTTAAGTCTTCCATTGTAGTCCTGAGCTATCTTCTCCACAGCAGGTGCAATCATCTGACAGGGTGCGCACCAGGCAGCCCAAAAATCAACCAGGACTGGAAGCTCGCTCTTTATCACTTCCTCTTCAAATGTATCATCGGAAACAGCGCTGATGGCTTCTGCCAACCTATCCTCTCTTCGCTGCCAGAGCATTCTGATAGAGCTTAACATACTTCCTGGCCGCAGCCTCCCAAGAAACATTCTCGCCAAAGCCTGCCTCCATGACCTTCTGCCAGAGTTGAGGTCTTTTGTAGCAGCTCAAAGCTTCCCTTAAAGTCTCGAGCAAGGCCTTGGATGAATATTCTTTAAAGATAAACCCGTTTCCTTTCAGCGTGTCGAGGTTAAAAGGCTTTACCGTCTCGGCCAAGCCTCCAGTGGCCCTCGCCACTGGAACCGTGCCGTATCTGAAGCTGCAGAGCTGATTCAAACCGCAGGGCTCATAAAGGGAAGGAATGAGAAATATATCTGCTCCAGCCACAATCTTATGAGCCAGAGTTGGATTAATCTCCAGTTTTACTCCTATCTTCTCCGGGTATTGCTTATGGATGTTGAAAAACAGGTTCTCGTATCTCTCGTCCCCTTTTCCAAGGATAACCAGCCCCACCTCCATCTCCCTCAGCTCGGGTATGGCCTCTAAGAGAATATCAAATCCTTTTTGCGAGCTCAGGTAAGAGACAATGCCCAATAGCGGAGTTTGTGGAGATAGGCGGAGTCCGAATTCTTTCAAAAGGTCAAGCTTGCAGTCCTTCTTCCCTTCAAGGTTGGAAGCGGAATAATTGGCAGCAAGGCAAGAGTCTGTCGCTGGGTTCCATATTTCACAATCTATGCCGTTTCGAATACTGAAAAAGATGTCTTTTCTCTTCTTCAATATTTTCTCCAGACCGAATCCATATTTCTCTGTCTGGAT
>CAZJXZ010000181.1:0-5495 GCA_964549955.1 uncultured Eubacteriales bacterium | reverse complement strand
ACAGGTATATTAGCGGAGGAAGTGGCACTTGTGACTATAATACAGCCTGGAATTCCGATGGCTCCATACCGTCTGGCACACCAAATGCTCAACCACACGAAAATTGGGGAGTAAATCCCCGGTTTGTCAACTTTTTAGCAGGCGGTGGCGGAGATTATCATTTGCAATCAAATTCTTCATGTATAGATACTGGCGCTACGTTATCTGAGGTAGCTGATGATTTTGATGGCAACTATCGACCTTATGGAGCATGGTATGATATCGGGGCTTATGAGTATATCGGTGAAAATCCTCCTTTGCAAGTCAATATTAGTGCTTCTCCTTCTTCAGGAGAAATCCCTCTTACAGTAAGTTTTCAAGCATCTGCCACTGGAGGCACTCCACCCTATAGATACAACTGGAACTTTGGCGATGGGACATCTTCCAGCCAGCAAAATCCAACTCATACCTATTCCCAAGCAGGAGATTATACTGTAGGCCTCATTGTTAATGATAGTCAGAACAGCCAAGTTAGCGATTTCCTTATCATAAATACATATCCTCCTTCACTCATGGCATCCTGTACCGCTTCTCCTACTTCTGGTAATATTCCTCTAATTGTATACTTTACAGGGAACGCCACTGGAGGCACTCCGCCTTATAGCTACAACTGGAATTTTGGCGATGGGACATCTTCCAGCCAACGAAACCCAACCCATACCTTCTCTCAAACCGGGAACTACACCGTAATTCTTACAGTAACTGACAGCAAAAATAACCAGGATTCAGACTCTGTAATCATAGCTGCTACCAGTATCCCTCCGCTCGCTGCGTCGTGCAGTGCTTCTCCTCTTTCAGGAGAAGTGCCACTAACTGTTAATTTCACGGGTAATGCCACTGGAGGAGTGCTGCCCTATAGCTTTAGCTGGGACTTTGGAGATGGCACATCCTCCAGTGAACAAAACCCATCTCATATCTATTCTCAAGCCGGGGATTACATCGTAACTCTTAGAGTAACTGACAGCAGTAGCCAGCAAGATCAAGAATTTTTAACCATAAATGCCAAGGCTGCAATCCCCGCTTATCTTTCTTGTTCACCTTCAAGCCTTTACTTCGGGGCCACACCTTCTGGTAATGAAGCCAAGGAACAACACCTTCGTATCATCAACGCCGGCGGCGGCAAGCTAACATGGAATATTAAAGACAACGCGAACTGGCTCACATGTTCTCCTACCTCAGGCACAGATAGGGGAGACATCACAGTTAAAGTCAATGCCTTAGGACTCCCGATTGGCCAACATGCTGCAACAATTGTCGTTTCTTCTGCCGAAGCATACAACTCACCTCAATTTATATCTGTTAATTTCAGGGTGTATGAGCCAGCAGGAGCAGGTTCTCCGTATGGAAAAAATGATAACTCGAATCACTCAGACAATGTCCCTGTTACAGTCTGGAGATATGACGGCAAGGTAGCCACCAGACCAAAGCCAAGCAACTCATCAGAAGGTTCATCTAAGACTATAGATCCGGGCAGGAAGGTCTACACAGAAAGTGCCATTTTTGTCGATGAGACCAGCCAAAATCAAGCAGATACTCTAAATATTCAAAACAGAAATTTTGAGTTGAATGAGAAATCTAAGGAAGATCCCACAGGACGATTGAAAATTAGCATAAAGGAAATCAAGAGAGTAGATAAATTACAAGTTAATCCTAGGAGTGAAATAAGCATAAAAGATATTATTAAAATGCATACTGAAAAGACTGAATCAGAAAAAGAACAAATATTGCTAGCGCATCTTGATAATGACACAACAAATGATATCCCTATCATTCAAATAGAAGAAATGGAACTTGTTAGAATCATATTCGAGGGCAGCCCTGGAACCGCCATAAAATTCGTTGGCTGGGGAGAGAAAGAATCAGAAGCATTGCCCATCGGTTCAACTTTGGATGGCGATAAAGGAGAATTTACTTGGATGCCAACTTCTGGCTCTGCTGGAAGATATATACTCCATTTTGCGGTTACGGACGGCTTATCTATAAGCAATCCCTTAAGCCTCACATTGTTAGTAGTTCCTAAGAGTTAAAACCGAGATTAATGGAAGAAAGCAAATATTTGCTTCCTTTCTTAAAATCAATATGCTACCGCCGTTAGAGTTAAAACTAATATAATTTTTTTTCATTCTGCTCTAACCAACACGAGCTGAATCGTCTATTTCGTTTGTTCCGCTCGAGAAGAGTTTAGAATTAGATATTTAATGGTATCAATGAGCTTTTCAAATTTATTCGATTTATCGAAGAAGAAGTCTGCATATGCATCAGAGATAGGTTTATTTGGTTTAGAAGAATAGCTGGAATATCTATTAGAAGTTTTTTTTGCTCTCCGTCGCATAACAATGTCGTATTCTAAAAAAGACTAATTCTGGGAGCAATTGGACTTTGGAAGTATTTTTCGAGAGATAAAAGAGACTACGTTTTGATGATTATCTCGGCTAAGTGACCTAGGGCAAAAGTATTACTTCAACAAGTTCTTCTTTTTGACTTCGACGGTCGGCCTTGCGACGCTCTGCAGAAACAGACTTTTGTTTCTTTCGCCTTTCCCCAAATCGCCTGTCGACGATGACCTTGACGTCATCTCGTCCCTTAAAAGCGTTGCGCAGCTCATTTTCGAGGTGGGCATAAGGTCGTCGAATAACAATGGTCATCAACCCCGCATTTTCTTCAGAAAGATGAGCTTTTTTGGAAATTTTCATAGTGAAATTAGGCATTGAAATTACCGCTTCCTTTTTGATTTATACCTAAAACAATTATAAAGAACTAATTTTCTTCAGTATTTTCTATTTTTTAGTCGCTAGCATAGGAGATAAATTGAATTTTATCATCTTCAGGAAAGAATCAGTTGGAGAGAGCATGCTATGCTATTCCAATGTTAATCATTGGCTATCACCGAACTTAGGATGCTATCTTTTTGTAAAAAAATACTTGACATATGATAAATATTTCATTACATTTAACTCCACAAAGAACATCCTGAAGAGGAAAGAATTGCTTCGCTGGGACCAAAAAAGGTTTTTTCGATTCCAATAGAAATGCTTAGAAGCTAGGTGTTATTTAAAAAAAGGTTTTTGCTTTCAAAACGCTAAAGAGTGGAGATCACGGGATGAAGATAGGAGACGAAATAAGAGTTGTGATTGCTGATGACCAAACTCTGTTCCGTGAAATGCTCCGCTTAGTTTTGCGCCGAGAAAGAGGAATCAAAGTCGTCGGTGAAGCTGGTAACGGGAGACGGACAATCGAGGTCATCAAAGACCTTAAGCCTGACCTTGTCCTCATTAATAGCAACATGCCTGAAAGGGATGGCATTGAAGTCCTCCTGGCAATCAGAGACCAAAACCTAAAGACCAAGGCTCTCATGCTCAATGCCAACAGGGATGAAGACAAAATTTTCAAGTCTCTTAAGGGTGGAGCCAAGGGCTACATATCGAAGGATGTAAGCATCTCCGATCTTATCAAAGCGATTCATGCAGTCCATAGGGGCGAGCTTTGGGTCGAGCGGAAGGTTATGGCCAAGTTTTTCGAGGGAGAGGCTGCTTCTCATTCTGAAGAAGAAAACCGAGCGGAAGAACTGAAGAAAGTCCTGACTCCCAGGGAGAAGGAAGTCCTTTCTATCCTGTCCACCGGCTGCACGAACAAAGAAATTGCGCAAACTCTCTTTATCAGCGAGAAGACAGTCAAGAGCCATTTAGACAGCATCTTCAAGAAGCTCAATGTCAGCCGGCGGCTCCAGGCCATCCTTTATGCGATAAAGCGAGGGCTGACCTAAGTTTTTTTTCAAAAATCCAACCAAAGTCCTATTGACAACCAGTCTCTAACTTTATTATGAAGAGCGAATAAAGAAGGGAAATTTTGAGCGCTCTTCCTAATTTTCTTATGAAATTCGGCAGAGAAACCGATTCATCTAAGAAACGGCCAGGGATTAGCTCTCTTATCATAATCGGTAGGCCATATGCCTGTTTCGAAAAAGAGCTGCGCAGAGTTTTTAAGGGGCAAAAAGACGTTGAGTTCGTCGTGGACAGGCGCTTTGAGCAAAGGCGGAAGAGACGGCAGCCTGTTGCCATGGAGCGCCGCAAGGCCGAACGCCGTCACTCAAAGACGGAGCTCCTTGAAGTAGTAATTTTGACCTAGTCAAAACGTCCTAATCCAGGCTAATCAATTGTAACACCTTAGCAAAGAAGGGATTCATTCAGCAAAATGCCTATTTTAACAATTCTATTCTAATATCAACTTAAGTAACATAATTGCAGCCTGATGAACTCAATTTTTTTAATAAGTTGACGACTAAAACAAGGAAACGGAACAAGGTCTTTAGCGGGGCTACGTGCATAACTTTCGAACCCAAGAATCTGCCAAGATGAAGAAAACAATATTTCTGTTTTTCCCTCTATTTTTATTGTCTTTAGCTTTATTATTTTCCCAGGAAAATAAAGTCATAGTCACAGCCGCAAGGGCCAGTATTTATTCCAATCCTGGCATCATCAGCTCGATAATAGAAACTGTTGAAAAAGGAACTGTTCTTACTCTCCTCTCTCCAGAGAAAATGCTCAATAATTGGTATAAAGTTTCCTTCTATTCCAAAAAAAAATCTGCCACTGTTTCAGGTTTTATACAAGCTTCTTTAGTGGGAATCTGGTATGAGGCTCCAAAAATTACTGAAAAGGAAAAGCCAGAGCCAAAAATTGAAAAAAAACCAATCATCACTCCAGTCACTCCTCCAAAAGCATATGCGCCAAAGAAAATTGAGATAGGGCCAAAATCGGGCATAACATTCCGTGCTGGATACGAGATGCCGTCAGAAAATAAATATAGCAGGGGATTGCAGTATGGGGGAAGTTTATGTTTAGGAATGACTAAAAACATATCCATTGAGCTAGGTGGGCTGAACTTTCAAAGTGATGTGGAAGGAGACCCTGAAGCATTGAGTAAAGGAAAATTTTCGATGATATCCATTCATCTCAGCCTTCAAGCCAGATTTCCAATCTCTGGTCGATTTGTTCCATATCTTGTGGGAGGAGGTGTTTACTATTTAAATAGATTCGAGCTCGATAAAGAAATCATTGATGGTTGGGATTCTTTAGGGTTTGAAATTGAAGAGAAGATAGAAAATTCAATCGGATATCAAATAGGAGCTGGCCTAGATTTATTCTTCACCAGGAACATAGCTTTAAATTTTGATTGTCGATATTACATAACTAAGACTAAAGGGTCTTGGATTCTGACCGACCAAATAAGCGACACTGAGGCTTCAGGAAGCTTGGAAAAGCTTAATCTAAATTCTCTCGTTTTCGGAGGAGGATTGAAGTTTTGTTTTTAAAATCTTAGAGGAAAGAAATGAAAAAGAAAATGAGTTCTAATCTAACATCTTGGGCAGGATTTGCCTTTGGTGTTGCATTGATAATTTTTTCGCCGGTTAGAGCTGCACAACAAAATGACTCTCTTAGATTTGGGAATCATTCGCC
>CAZJXZ010000180.1:0-5509 GCA_964549955.1 uncultured Eubacteriales bacterium | reverse complement strand
GCTGGAACCAGCCGCATCACCTATCCTGCCAATATCCGTATTATCCGTGTGCCTTGCTCAGGCAGGGTCGACCCCCTCCTTATAGTCAAAAGCTTTCAATCCGGAGCTGACGGCGTCCTGGTTGCAGGATGCCACCCCGGTGACTGTCATTATACCGAAGGCAACTACTATGCCCGGCGTCGATTCGCCTTGCTGCGCCTTTTTCTTGATTACCTGGGTATCGAAAACGATAGATTCCGTGTGGAGTGGGTCTCTGCCTCAGAAGGCAAAAGGTTCTCCCAGGTAGTCTCCTCTTTTACAGATTCACTCGTCAAGCTCGGCCCGAGGAAAGCGCTTAGAAAGGAAGAAACTTTACTATGAACCCCAGTGAAGAAATCGCTAAAAAAGCCAAAGAGCTTCTCCAGAGCAAAGCTGTAGAGTGCTTCATCGGCTATCAACGCGCCACTGACGGAATGACTGCCCGACCCCTATTTGCGCACGCGCCAGAAGAGGCAGATAGGCTTATTTTTGACCAGACCTGCACCCATAACCTGGTCAAGTACCTCCTGAACCACAAAGGTAAGGCTACTGGCATTGCAGTTAAGCCCTGCGATTCTCGTGCGATCAACTTGCTCCTGATTGAACATCAGATTGAGCGGAAAAATGTTTTCATCATCGGAGTGGTATGTCCTGGCATGGTCGAAACTAGCTGGAACAAGACCAGTGAAAAAGTGAAGGACATTTGTAAGCTTTGTCAACAACACACGCCTGTAATCTACGATTTCCTGGTAGGTGAACCAGGTCCAGAACCCCAGGCTGAGGCCTATCCGGATGTGGCCAAGTTAGAAGCTTTATCACCAGCAGAAAGGAGAGAGTTTTGGGAAAAGCATTTCAGCCGTTGCATACGTTGCTACGCCTGCCGCCAGGTCTGTCCCGGCTGTTACTGTGGTGAGTGCTTCGTAGAACGGTTGGACCCTTTGTGGGTTGGTATCAGGATTGCTCCTAGCGAAAATGAAATGTGGAATTCCATGCGCGCTTTCCACCTCTCAGGCCGCTGCATTGGCTGCAACCAGTGCGAACGGGTTTGCCCAGTGAACATCCCCCTCAGTCTGCTTAATCGCAAACTGGAGAAGGAGGCGCTGGAGCTTTTCAAATTCCGGGCTGGCATCGATGCAGAAACTCCTGCTCCGTTTGCTACTTTCAAAAAAGATGAAAAGATAGGAATCGGCGAATGAGTCAATTCATATCTAAAAAAGGCCTGCTCTCTTGGTTAGATAAACTGGCGGAAAATCACAGCCTTGTAGCGCCCACCAGAGTTGAGGGCTCGATACTTTTCCGAAAAATCGATAGCACAGAAGATATCGTTTTCAATTTCTCAAACACAAACTTGTCCCCTAAAGAATTCTTCCTCCCTCCCTCAGAAACAATCTTTTCTGTCGAGAAGAAAGACGGGCAGATGAATCTCATACCCGAGGTGATCGAAGGGCAAACGGTGATCTTTGGCCTACGGCCTTGTGACGCTAAAGGCCTCGCCACATTGGACTTGCCCTACCTTGAAGAGCCGGGCGATGCCCTCTACAGCCAGCACCGTAACAAAACTACTCTTGTCGGCCTTTCCTGCCTCTCTGCCTGTCCTGAATGCTTCTGCACTAGCATGGGAACCGGCCCAGATGACCCCTCCAACCTTGATATTATTCTCACTGAAGTCGAAGACGGATACATCGTCCAGATCCTTAATGAAAAAGGCAAAGCTTTACTACCTGAGGAATTGTTGGTGATGAAGGATGTGGCTACTCCACCGGCTCCCTTCGTCTCACCTGTACCTAGCAGAGGTATTACAGATAAAATGCGCCAAGCTTTCGATAACCCCTACTGGAGCCGGTTAGCCGATAGGTGTATACACTGCAATATTTGCTCTTATATTTGCCCCACCTGCTACTGCTTTGATGTGCGTGATTACACTAATAAAGGTAGAATTGATCGGGTTCGAAGTTGGGAAAGCTGCCAATCCCCAGGCTTCACCAAGATCGCCGGCGGCTACGATCCTCGCCCTGATAAAGGCCCGCGGCTCAGACAGAGGTTTGCCCATAAACTGATCTACTTCCCTGAGATTTTCGGAACTATGCATTGTACAGGTTGCGGCAGGTGCGTGAAGACCTGTCCGGTAAACATAGATATTCGTGAGATAATTCAAGACATTCAGAAGCTGAGGTCAGGAAAAAATGCTTGAAAATCCTCTGTTACCCCATTTGGCTACGTTGCAAGATGTGGTCGACTTGACCCCTGATGTCAAGCTCTTTAAGATCGAGCTGAATGACCCTGGTATCAGAAAAAGCTTCGAGTATAAACCAGGGCAGTTTGTCTTTCTTTCCGCCTTTGGCACAGGTGAAGCTCCCTTCGGCTTGACTTCAGTCTATTACCGTCATGGTCCCCTAGAGGCTGCCGTAAGACGCATCGGCACCGTTACTAGGTCTCTCCACGAACTTGAGCCGGGAGAAACTGTAGGCGTGAGAGGCCCCTTTGGAAATCAGTTCCCGCTTGACGAATACAGAGGAAAAAATATCTTCATTATTGGAGGTGGCATCGGCTTTGCCCCGCTGCGTCCCATAATTACTACCATCCTCGACCATAGAAATGAATATGCTGATCTGCTTATCCTCAACGGAGCGCGCACTCCTCAGGACTTGGTTTTCGCTACTGAGTTTGATACCTGGGCAGCGTCGCCCAGAACAAGGCTGGAACTTACAGTTGATGCTGGAGACAAAAGTTGGACTGGTCGGGTAGCCCTTATCCCTGCAGTAGTTAAAGAATTGAATCTTTCACCAGATAATGCCATAGCCATTATTTGTGGCCCACCGATCATGATTCATTTTACCCTTATTGAATTGAAAAAGCTCGGTTTCGCTGACAACCAGATCGTCACTACCCTTGAAAGCAAGATGAAGTGTGGCCTAGGCAAGTGCGCCCGCTGCAATATAGGCGAGAAGTATATTTGCCAAGATGGACCTGTCTTCACTATGGAGCAAATATCCCAGCTCATCGAAAAATTCTAATAAGTATTCTTGACCATTATCCTCTCTCAATTACACTTTTTGGCAGAGAAATTGATTCTTCTAAAATAGAATTAAAATTTTCTAAAATTGATTTTTGAGCTGATATTACATATAATCCCTGAAAAGTTGAAGATGAAATTTTCTAAAATTGATTTTTGGGATGATATTCCATATAATCCCTGAAAAATGAAGCAGAAGATCGATATCGACCATATCTGCGCTTTAGCCAATCTGAAATTGTCGGATGAGGAAAAGGCTCGTCTCGAGCCTCAGCTGGCTAAGATCGTCGAATGGGTCAACAAGCTGGAAGAGCTTGAGCTCGAGCTGACAAAAGGCGAGGTCTATTCTCCTGTTCCATTCCCAATCCCATTGCGGGAGGATAAAATTCAGCCCTCGCTCTCAAGCGAGGAGGCTTTGGCCAATTCCCCGGAGATTGACGGCAAATTCATAAAAGTCCCGAAGGTTATCGAGGAGAAATGAGCCTGACATCCTTGAGTGTCTCTGAGCTTTGCACTCTATCAAGAAAAAAAGAGGTCAAGGCTGAGGAAATCGTCCTCTCCTTTTTGAATAAAATCCAGGAGCAGGAAAAAAAGGTCTCTGCTTTTCTTCTCGTTTTGCAAGAGCAGGCCTTGGCCAGGGCCAGAGAAATTGACCAGAAGAGGGAAAAGGGGAAGCTAGCCGGTATTCCTGTGGCCATAAAGGATAACATTCTCACCCGAGGCATCCGGACGACCTGTGCCTCCAGGATTCTGGAGAATTTTATTCCTCCTTACAGTGCCACTGTCGTCGAAAAGCTGGAGGAGGAGGATGCCATCCTCATCGGCAAGACCAACATGGATGAGTTTGCTATGGGCTCATCCACTGAGAATTCAGCCTTCTTGGTAACGAAGAATCCCTGGGACTTGAGAAGAGTCCCTGGGGGCTCGAGCGGCGGCTCAGCGGCAGCCGTCGCTGCTGAGGAAGTTCCTGCTTCTCTTGGCTCGGATACAGGAGGGTCGGTCAGGCAGCCTGCTGCCTTCTGCGGTGTTGTTGGCCTCAAGCCTACCTACAGCCGGGTCTCTCGCTATGGACTCGTGGCTTTTGCCTCCTCCCTGGACCAGATCGGGCCCTTAGCCCGGACTGTCGAGGACTGTGCTCTGCTCACTCAGGTTATCGCTGGTCAGGATGGAAAAGATTCCACTCTTTCTTCTCTGCCTGTGCCTGATTACTTGAAAGAGATGAAGGAGGGTCTAAAGCCGATAAAGGCTGCCTATCTCAAGGGAGAATTCATCGAGGACATAGACCCCGAAGTCCGACAGATTTACTTGAATGTCCTGGGATTGCTGGAAGAGATGGGCGCCGAACTCCTTCAGATTGATTTTCCTTCTTGGGAATACGCTCTGGCCTGCTATTACCTCATTGCTCCTTCTGAAGCAAGCTCTAACCTGGCCCGTTACGACGGGGTTCGTTATGGCTTTCGTCATCCCTCTTCAGATAGCCTGAAGGAGATGTATCTGAGCACAAGAACAAAAGGCTTCGGCCAAGAAGTCAAGAGGCGGATTCTCCTCGGGACATTTGCCTTGAGTTCAGGTTATTACGACGCTTACTACCTGAAGGCAGCAAAGACAAGACGCCTCATATGCCAGGAATTCGAACAGGCATTCCAG
This sequence comes from uncultured Eubacteriales bacterium, assembly GCA_964549955.1. Taxonomy (GTDB): domain Bacteria; phylum Acidobacteriota; class Aminicenantia; order Aminicenantales; family Aminicenantaceae; genus CAZGMN01. The sequence continues at coordinate 831 of CAZJXZ010000180.1, read as the reverse complement.
AAGGTTGATTTTGTTCTGACTCCAACCACTCCTGAACCAGCTTTTCTAATAGGAGCCAAAGAAGACCCGATCGCCATGTATCTTTCTGATGTCTTCACGGTAACAGCCAATCTTGCCGGAATTCCCTCTATCTCCATTCCTGTCGGATTAACCAAGCAGAATTTGCCGGTTGGGCTTCAGGTCATGGCCAATTATTTTCAAGAATCGCTATTATTCAAGCTTGCTTTTTTACTCGAAAAAAAAGTAAAATTTAGAAAAAACTAAATTGGAAGGAGGAACAATGGCAAGGAAGAGTCTCATTGTTATCGGAGTCCTTTTCATTTTATTTGTCTTGCAGAGTTGTCAGTCTAAGCCTGAAGCATCAATTTTGAAGAATTATATCCAGGCGATAATCCTCAATGATAAGACAACGATGGCCTCCATGGCCATGGACCCGATTTCGTTCGAGGTGGAGCGCTGGGAAATAGTTAACATCAGCCCGGAGAATGTCGAGCCTGCTCCTCTGCCCAAGTTGAACGATGAAGAGAAGAATCTACAGAAGCAGATGCAGGATTCTGTCGGGATAACCATGGATGCCAAAGATGCTGTGGACGAAGCTGCTTATGAACTGAAGAATGCCCGGACACCGGCAGCCAAGAAAGCTGCCCAGAAGAAAAAGGATGAGCTGCAAGCCAAATATGAAGAGATAAGAGCCAGACACGACCAGCTCATGAAGGATTTCAACCTAGCCAAGCAGGCATCGATAAGGGAGGAAGAGACAACGAACTTTTCCCTTAGAGCCGGCGATCTGGCCAATATCAGAGATTTAAAGGGGAATGTTCATTCCAAAGA
>CAZJXZ010000179.1:0-5552 GCA_964549955.1 uncultured Eubacteriales bacterium | reverse complement strand
GGGCTATCTTCATCCTTTCTGACCAGAAAGCCATGATGGCTTGAGGATAAATTTGGCTGAAGAAATCTGTATGACCTTTCCATTTCAAGCCGGCCAGCTTCCAGGAATGTTTGGATATGGGCGCTGTGACTAAAGCTTGGATTGTTCCCTTTTTTAGCTCTTCGATAGCTTCCTTTAGAAAGGAGAAAGATGACATCCCATTCTCCTTGTTTGCAGCGCCTTTTTTTACTGTTTTTAGAGGAGTTTCTATTTCAAAGAGAGAAAAAGACGGGGAGTCCGTTTCTGTTCTTCTTTCAAAAGGTTGAATGCTCAGCTCAAGTTCCAGAGCCTGTTTCTCTTGCTCAATGACTGAAGATGAGCCAAAAAGTATGTAGCTAGCCTTAGGCAGAGAATTTATTGAGGAGAGAGCCTTTAAGATGACTTCAGGACCGATTCCCCCCGGGTCTCCAAGAGTAATCCCAATCTTGGGAAGAGTCATTTTTTTTCTTTGTTGTCATTGAGCTTGTAGAGATACTTGATCCTGCCTTTATAAATCAACAAATTGGGGGCAGCTTCGCGGTTGAGCTTTATACAGTTTCGATCGTACCATTCGATATATCCTTGGACAACCTCTCCGTCTTCAAGGACAATAGCCATAGGAGTCTTCTTGTTCATCTGCTTGAGGTAGTAATAATTTTCAGCGTGGGTATCGAAAGGCGGGTGAGCTTTCTTTTTTGTTGAATCGGTTCTCATCTTTTCTTTGATTTCAGATAAGTTTGGCCTAATAAGCTTTCTGTTCATATTTCACTTCTCCAAGATTAATGCTGGGAAAGAGACTATAGTGAAATTTGACATTTATCATAACACCAAATTTCTGAAATTTCAAGGAGATTGAAACAGAAATTGAAAAAAAGGAAGTTTTGACAATTTTCAGCGTCTAAACCTATGTTATAATCTATGTATTTTAATCCTTGAGTTCTATAAAGGAGGACTCAGTAGAGTTAAGATGAGTGACAAACATTATAAGATACGAAACTTGACAGTCGGGATATTCTTTATATTACTTTTTTATTCCGCAGCGTTGAAGGCAAATGATGAATTATTGACACTCGAATCAGCCATTCAGATGGCGCTCAGCCGGAACGAGCGGGCGATGGCGGCTGATGAGCAACTGGCTGCGGCCCAATCCCGAGTGGCTAGGGCGCGCGCCTATTTCATGCCAAGCTTGAGTGCGTCTGGAACCTATACTCGCCGGCCTTTTGAGGTTACAAGGGGCATAAGCGGAGGTCAGCAGATCGTTGTCCAGAAGCTCAATGCTTATTCAGGTTTGGCCTTGCTCAACTTGACAATCTTCGATTCTCGCGGCCTTCCTGCGCTCCTCCAAGCGAGCTCTGAGAGGAAAGCTGAGACCTATGCGGCTGCGGAAAGCAAGAGGCAGCTTGCCTTTGAAGTCAGCAACGCCTTCCTCACGACCCTAAGCGTGGAACAGGTCCTTGAAGCCTCCATGCACCGTTTTGAGTATGCTAAGCAGGCTCTTGAAGCTGCCAAGGCGCGCTACGCGGCAGGGCTTGTTTCCATCAATGATGTGACCAGGGCTGAGCTTGAGTATGCCACAGCCGAAATGGGAATCACCCAAGTCAAGGGGCAACTAACGACATCCTACCTTCAGCTGGGTTATCTTCTTGATGATAAGGAGGTGCTCCAGAAAAAGTTGGAAGTCCCAGAATTTCTGCTCCAAGCTGCTGCCAACAACCCGGCTGCCGCCGAACAGCTCATCAGCGAAGCTCAGGAAAGGCGCCTTGACCTGGGTTCGCTGCGCTGGCATGCTAAAGGGCAGCAGGCCCTTGTCGTGGAGCCAATTCTCAAATGGCTGCCCTCCCTGGCTTTCACCGGGCAATATCGTTACACCAATGAAGCCGGGCTAACAGGGAGGTCCACAAACTGGAACCTTGCCCTGACCGCGACCTGGTCTATCTTCGATGGATTCACTCGGAATGCCGATTACAAGGAAAGGAAAGCCCTGGCTGTCCTGGCCGACTTGGACGTCAAGTCAGCTATGCGCAGCGTTGAGCTCGATGTTCGCGACGCCCTGGTCTCCCTAACAAACCAGCAGGCTTCCCTCAAGCAGGCCACAGTCGCCCATGAGGTCGCCAAGAGGAATGCTGTGCAGATCGCTGAGCTTTACAGGCAGGGCTTAGCCACGGCTCTTCAAGTTGCAGACGCCAATGTCAGCCTTTTTGAGGCCGAGGTCGAGCTTGTCAGACAGCGCTACGGCTTGGCCATTGCTTACTTGAACCTTGAGGCCGCACTCGGATTAAGCCCATTCGGCAAGGAGCCAACACTGTGAAAAAAAAATATTTATGGATTCCGGTTTTTATAATATCAGCAGCATGTTTGTTGACCGTTGAATGCCGAAAAAATAAGGACCGAACGCCGCAGGCACCCCAAAAAAAGCAGGGCAGAACCTTCGATCGGTCGCAGATCACCTATCCTGTTGAGGTCGAAACTGTCCAAGAGAGGTCGATGGTCTATACTGTAAATGCGGTGGGTTCAGTCGATGCCTTTGAAAAAGTCCAGGTCACAGCCCGGGTTTCAGGCGTCGTCGACCGCGTCCTCTTCTCCGAGGGCAACTACGCCCAAGTCAACCAGGTTCTGGTGGAGATCGAGCCTGAACGCTACCGCCTGGCCGTGGAAGCTGCCCAGGCGGCCTATGAAAAGGCTGTAGCCTCAAAGGCTGATGCTGAGGCAGGACTCAAGCGTCGCGAAACAGTTATCAACCAGAATCCTGGACTAATCCCTGGTGAGGAGCTGGAAACGTGGCGGACAAAGGTGAGTCTGGCGAAGTCGGATGTAGCCCAGACCAAAGCTGCTCTCAACCAGGCCAAGCTTAACCTGCATGATGCCTATGTCCGAGCTCCATTCTCTGGCATCATCCAGACCCGCACAGTCCAGACAGGCCAATACGTCCAGACGGGCATGGTTCTAGCAACGCTTGTCCGTAGGAATCCTCTGCTCCTCCGCTTTAATGTGCCTGAACGCGACGCCAGCCAGCTTAAGGTTGGAATTAAAGCCCTCTTTAGATTGAGGAATGTGGATAAAGAGTTCAGCGCAAAAATCGTCCATGTGGCTGAGTCCGCCGACGAGGGCACGCGGATGGTCGCTATCACGGCTGAAATTGACGACACTAAAGAAGAAGCCCTTCGCCCCGGCTCCTTCGCCGAAATCACGATTCCGGTGAGCAGCGAAAGGAACGCGCCGGTCATTCCCCAAACCGCGATCCGGCCGAGCGAGCGTGGTTTCATTGCTTTTGTGGTCGAAGACAACAAGGCTGTTGAGCGCATCCTGACGCTCGGCATGAGAACAGCCGACGGCCGTGCGGAAGTTCTTTCCGGCCTCAAGCCAGGCGAGATGCTTGTCATCCGCGGCGCTGAAGCACTGAGAGATGGTGTCCCGGTGAGGGTGGGCGCTGCTCCTGAGAAGGCTTCAGCCCAGAGCCGGGAAGTAAAAAGAACGCCGTGAAAAGAGGAGTTTAGCCATGAAAATAACTGAAGCATGTGTCAGGAAGCCGGTACTGGCCTGGATGCTCATGGCAGCTACTGTTGTCTTTGGGCTCGTTGCAGCAACAAGGATCGGGATCAGTCAGTTCCCTGATGTCGATTTTCCCAACATTACGGTCTCAGTCGTATGGGAAGGAGCGGCTCCAGAGGTCATCGAGAATGACATCGTCGAGCCCTTGGAAGAAGCACTGGTCCAAGTGGAAGGCATCCGCACCATCAGTTCTTTTTCGAGGCAATCTTCGGCCTTCATTACCCTTGAATTCGAACTCTCCAGGAAAGTCGACCTCGCTATGCAGGATGTGCAGGCTGTAGTCTCACAGACAGCGCGGCGCCTGCCTCGCGACATCGACCCGCCTGTTATTAGCAAAAGCAATCCCGAAGACCAGCCTATCATGATGCTTTCCTTAGCCGGGCCGTTTCCGCAGAGAGTCCTGAGCGACTACGTCCAGTACAGTTTAAAGGAGAAGCTGCAGACTGTTCCCGGCGTGGGAGAGATTATGGTCATGGGAGTTCAGAGCCGGAACGTCCGCATCTGGCTCGATGCTGCCAAGCTGGATGAGAATGGCCTGACGGTCAAGGACATCATTTTGGCTCTTCAGCGTGAACACGTGGAGCTGCCAGCCGGCAGGTTAGAGACACAAGGACGAGAAATCAATGTCCGTGTCCTGGGCGAGGCCATAGACCTTGAAACCCTGCGCCACATCGTCATCCGAGAGGTCGGCGGAAGCCCGATTTATCTCAGCGATGTTTCCCTGGTTGAGGATGGCTTTGAGGATATTCGCCGCCTGGCCCGGGTCAACGGCCTGCCTGCTCAGGGCATCGCCATCAAGAAGCAGCGCGGAGCAAATGCCGTAGCCGTGGCCAAGGCAACTCATGCCTCGCTGGATGAATTCCAGAAAACCCTTCCTGAGAACATGACAATCAACGTGGTCTTTGACTCGACAAAGTTCATCGAGGACTCGGTCAAGGAGATCCAGCTCGAGCTCTTCCTCTCTGTGACCCTGACAGCCTTAGTCTGCTGGATGTTCCTGGGCTCTTTCTCAAGCACCCTGAATGTCATTCTGGCCATTCCAATGTCCCTTATGGGGACGATCGCCATCATCTATTTCCTCGGATTCACCTTCAACACCTTCACGCTCTTAGGACTGGCTTTGGCTGTGGGTATTGTTGTCGATGACGCCATCATGGTCATGGAAAATATCTTCCGACACAGAGAAGGCGGAAAAGGGCTGGTCAAAGCTGCCCTGGAAGGCACCCAGGAGATTGCCTTCGCCGCTCTAGCCGCTACCCTGGCGGTCGTGGCCATTTTCATTCCGGTCGTGTTCATCAAGGGCATCATTGGCCGGTTTTTCCTTCAGTTCGGGATAACACTCTGCCTGGCTGTTCTTCTTTCCTATGTCGAAGCTGTGACTCTTGCTCCATCCCGGTGCTCTCAATTCCTAAAAACATCGCGCGAAGGACGGAGTCGGCTGGGCCTCGTTGTGGATGACAGCTTCCGCTGGCTGGAAAAAACATATGCCAAAGTTCTTCAGCGCAGCCTCAGAAAGCCAATCCTTGTGCTTGTCCCGGCAGTCATCCTCTTCGGGGCGGCGCTTTTAATTTTAAAATTCATGCCGGCAGAGTTTGTCCCCTCCCAGGACCTCAGCCGCATTTCAGTCAGGCTGCAAACCGCAGTTGGCTCAGACATCAACGAGACGGGCAAGCTTGTTCAAAAGGCCGAGACCATTATCGCCAGCCGTCCTGAAGTCATCCAGCTCTTCACCAATGTCGGAGGCATGGGCGGAGGCGGAGTCAACCAGGGGAATATGTTCGTCACTCTTATTCCGCCCAGCCAGCGTAAAGCCAGTCAGGCAGAATTCTCGGCAACCATTCGTCGGGAGCTGAACTCCATTCCGGGTTTGCGTGCCGTCATCCAGGACCTTTCGCAGCAAGGTTTTACAGCCCAGCGCGGCTTCCCGGTTCAGTTCTCGGTCCGCGGCCCGAACTGGGACCAGCTTGTCGTGCTGAGCCAGAAAG
>CAZJXZ010000178.1:0-5568 GCA_964549955.1 uncultured Eubacteriales bacterium | reverse complement strand
TCAAGCTTTAGCTTTTTTGCTTCTTCAATGGCTCTGTCAAAAGCTTGGTTCAAGAGGTTGGTGCCTTCTTCTTTAACTAAAGAAGAGGAGTCGTCAGAGACGTAGCATCCCTTGCCTTTGCGGGTGTAGATGAAACCCTCCTGTTCCAGCTCCCGGTAAGCTCGGGCTACAGTGTTGGGATTGATGAGGAGTTGAGTTGCCAGCTCCCGGATTGAAGGCAGAGGCTCGCCAGCCTTAAGAATCCCCTGAGAAATCTTGCTCTTGAGCTCTTTCTTTATCTGTTCATAGATGGGGATAAAGCTTTTTGTCTCGACTTTTATCATCCTAGTCTTCCTGTATTACTGTATTAATAATATAATACAGGTCTTAAATTTGTCAAGTTTTATTTGTTTTCCTGCATTATTCACGAATTCAAAAGAAACAATGCAAGATGGCCTGGAAATCTTCGACACGATCCTGATTCAATAAAATCAGGTCATGTCCCTCGATTTCAACAATTTCCTGCAATTCACGTAGAATCCAGGCTATCCGATAAAATCTTCTTTCAAAAACGGCAAGCGCCGACATCAGCTCGCGATAATGAGGGATTAGGCTGGCCGTATAAGAAAACCGTTTCACCCCGAGAATCTAAATAGATTTCTATCACTGACCTGAAAGTCTCTCTGTTCAAGGCGGAGTTTAAGTTAAATATTTCTCTTTAAAAATTGTAGTCCCTGAAGGATATGTTTTTTTTCTTGAGATTGACTCCCATAAGCTTTTCCAGATTGGCAGTCGAAATTTTATAGTCTATCATTGCCTGTATTTCTTCAGTCTTGGCCGATGCCAACTCCCGCTGATACTGGAAAAGCCACTCGATAGTTGCCAGGCCAAGCCTGACCCTCTCCTCCTCAGCCTGAAGCTGCTTTTCCTTCAATTGTCTATATAGGGATGAAGTCTCCAATCTTTTCTCGTTGTTTTTTAGCTCTTTAAAAGTCGACAGGAGCTCGTTGTAAATGGATTTTTTCTCTTTTTCCATCTCCAGCTGCCTCTTTTCACTTTCCATCTTGGCTTTGGCCAGGCTGGCGCGGGATAGGAGATCCTGAAGAGGGATGTTCAGGCTCAAAGTGAGATACCAGTTATCATAGCTAAAATCAAAAACATCCTTAAAGGCATCTGTCCAGCTCCTCTTGATCGAACCTATTATCTGGCCATAGTAGGGGTCGTCATTTTCATAGATGAGCTTATCCCCTGATTGTCCTGGATACCAGACGCGCAAATGAAGGTCGAGCTGGGGTAAGAGCTGATTACGGTAATAACTCACATCAAGGCCGCTGTTTTCAATCATTTTCTTGTATTTTGCCATTTCCGGCCTATGCTCAACGGCTATCTTCAAAGCCTCTTCTAAGCCTATTTCTATTTTCTCCACGACCGGCTTGTCAACAGGAATAATGGATTTTGCCCTGCCTGCCTCATCTTCAGGGAGATTGATGATTTCTCTCAACCTGTTTTCGGCTCTTTCGACTTGTGACCTAACCGAGATGATCCTGCTTTCCCAGTTTGCCACTTCGGTTTCAGAGGCCAAGACATCGATTGCGGTTTTTATCCCGATTCTGGCTTCTTCTTTCGTCTTTTGCAGCCGCTCTTTGCTGTGCTCCAAGGAATATTCGTTGACCTTTAAAGATTCAATGGCCGAAACCAGGTTCCAGTAAGCAGCCTCTACCTCGTAGACTTTCTGGATAAGAGTTGATTTCAGGTTGTAAATGGAAATATCCCTTTCATTTTTTGCTATTTTTATCTCCCTTCTGCTAATTTTAGGCCCGAAGCCTTTTAAAAGAGGCTGAGTAAAATCAAGACTTAAATTTCCGGAGTAGGTTGGGTTTACAATCAACAGTTTTTGAGTTGAATCTGATATTTGATTGGAAAGCGAAAGATTTATCTCTCCGCCAGTCATAATCCTCTGGGTTAATCCAACAGAGTAACCATTTGATTTATAATTGATCAATTCACCCTGAGCATACCAATTTGTTGGATATCTTCGATTGTAATTTTCAAAGCCAAAGCTCAATTGAGGCATGAATAATCCTTTATATTCCCTAATGGAAAATTCTGAAATCTCAGGAGAATAAGCCTCGAGCAGAATATCGAAGTTGTTTTCCAGGGCTTTGAGCAGACAGTCGTTCAGAGTCAGGCGAATGGCCTCAGACTCTTTTTCCTGAGAAAAAACAAAGACAAGGCAAACGAACATCAAGGTTGCGACAAAAATTATTTTTTTCATCGTCCCCTCCTAAACGTTACTTTTCGTAAATAGCTCTGTTGACCTTTAAAGTCAAATGAAAGGCCAAACTTAGCTTAAATAGAGGTAATAATAAAAATATCATACCCCGAAGCGATGCGCCAATACGACAACTTAGTTGCAAGGCGCAAAACGCCGTGGCAATCATATAAAATAATGATTGGCACGCTCCCTTCAGCTGCTGGCAACGATAGGGCGATCCTTCTACTCCATCTAATTCTTACCATGAAAAAGTTACAAAATCTATTGCATTTATTCTTGTTTAGCGCGATTTGTTAGCTCAATCTTATTAACTAAGACGCTATAAACAATTTCCAAGTGTCAAGCGTATTTAATCAGGGTATAATAAAAAAATAAGAGCCATGAGGAAATTCTGGATTCTATTCCTCTTTCTTTTCCTGATCTTCTGCGCCCCGCATAAAAAAACCAGGTTGACACCTCAGCTTATTGAGTACCAAAACAGAGAAAAAGAAGCTGACAGCCTGGTTAAGAAAGGAAGCTATTCCTGCCTGAAAGAAGCCTTGCAGATTTATCGAAACTTTCTTGATTTTCCGCGCCTTCAAAAACAGGCCAAGGAGAAGCTGATAAAGGCCGCCCTTCTTCTGACCTTGAGGGAGAAGGAACTGGGAGTCTTGGAGCACAAGAGCCTGGAAGAAGCCTCTCATCTCATCCAGGAATCTCCTTCGCTTCATGAATTCTCTGTTCATCTGGACATCGTCGGCTCCATTCCCAGGAGGACGAAAGGCTTTGTCTATGGCTTCCTCAAAGACAGCTCTAAAATCGACACAACCTACAACAAGCTAAAGAAAGATGTCCCGCTTTGGGTCAATCTGCTCAAAGAGCGATACGGGACCGAGGAATTCTTAGCCTATCTCTATATCTCTTTAATTGACAATTTTTCTCCTTTTCTTGGCCAGGAAAAGGTCGACCTCTCCCCCATCTCGGCGATCTTTCCTCAGTCGCCTTTGATTCAATATAAATTGTCAACCTCCCCTGTAGAAAATGAGGAAAGGCTCAAACTGCTTCTCGAAAATGAGCCCCTCTTCCATGAAGCCTATTATTTTTTGGGAGAGATTGCCCTTCAACGCGGGCAATTGGTCACCGCCGAGCAGAACTTTTTAAAGGTTTACCAGCAGATTCCAGAATCCTCGTCCACTGTCATATCTCTAGCCAGCATCTATTTTGCTTTCGAAGAATTCACGAAGAGTCTTGAATTCTATGAACAGGCTCTCAAAATGGCTCCTGAATACAGGGACGCCCTTCTTGGAAAAGCAATATGTCTGAGCTATCTGGAGAAAAATGAAGAGGCGATAGGATGCTGCGACAAGCTCATCGCCCTTGGAAGCTTTTTGATGGGCGAAGCCTGCTACTGGCTCGCCTGGAATCAGAATGAGCTCGAGAATTTAGATGCGGCCTGGGAGAGCGCCGAAAACGCAAAAAAATATCTTTACGGCAGCAGCGACCTCCTGACCCTTGCCGGAATCATAGCTTTCAAAAAAGAAAACCTGGATGCGGCAGAAAAAAATCTTATGGAAGCGCTGCAAATCAATGCTACCAATTACGAAGCTAATTTTTATCTGGGAAATATTTATGCCAAAAAACAAGACTGGAAAAATTCAGGCGTCTATTTTGGCCTGGCAGCCTACTCCTCCGAAAGGATAGAAAAAGCCCTTGAGGAAAAAATCAAGGAGATAGAAAGCTCATCTTTTTCTGAAGAAAGAAAAGAGAGGCTCATTTCAAGAAAGAAAGCCCAGATAAGAAAGACCTTGCTTGCCAAGGCAACAGCCTTCTACAACGGAGCTGCAGGCTACTTCAACGCCGGGATGAGGGAAGAGGCCTTAAAGCTTGCTCAGAAGGCCTCGCTTCACAGCTTTTTTAAGAATAAGGCAGAAGAGCTGATGGCTAAGATAAAGGAGCTGCACCGCTGAGCTTTTGGAGAAAATTAGCCGATAGGCTGGTTTGACTGACATTTTAATTGTTGCCTTTATATTAGCTTCGATAATAAAGAAAAAATGCTTAACACCAAGAATCTTTACAGGTGTAATAAAAATTTACTATGGGAGATCGAAAATAAGTTTATATAGCTGAAAATAAATAGATTAATCAATTAGAGCCTGGCACAAAAGTTGCTCTCACTAAGATGGAATGGGGAACGCGAGTTAAGCATTCAGATTTCAAAAGTTAAAAAGGGAATATTCCTTGATTCCAATTGTATGAAGGATGGAAGGTCAGATGAGGCAAAACGAAAAGGACGATGAAAAGAGGCTTATCGCCAGAGCGAAAGAGGGAGATATGGAAGCTTTCGAGCATCTAGTGAGAAGATACCAGCAGAGCATTTATTACATCTGCCGCAGGATGACAGGTGTCCATCAGACTGCTGACGATATGTCTCAAGAGACTTTTATCAAAGCTTATTTCTCCCTAAGCCGCTTCAAGGATGAAATGAATTTTTTCAGCTGGCTGCGAAAAATTGCCATCAACAATAGCTTGAACTACCTCAAGTCCCACAAGCGGGAAGAGCTATTGGGAGAAAGAGAAAACACAATCACAGAGAAAGCCTCATCAACCCTTCAGGAACTTCCTCAAGAGACGCTCCTCAGAAACCGGCTGGAGCAGAAATTCAGGAAGGCTCTCGATGCTCTTCCCGCTGACCAGAAAACAATTTTTATGCTGAGATTCTACCAAAATCTCAGCTATAAAGAGATAGCTCAATCGCTCAACCTGCCCAATGGAACAGTGATGTCCAGGCTAAACAGGGCTAGAAAAAAACTCAGGTCTTTAATGGCTGATTATTTGTGAAGGAGAAGTTGATGACGATGACACACAAGAAAGTCAAAAAAATATTGGGAGCTTATTTTGATGGCGAGCTTCAAGATGATCAGAAGAAAAAAGTCGAAGTGCACCTCAGAACATGTCAGGAATGCCGTCAAGAGCTTGCCTATCTTCAAAAATTGGATGAAGTTCCAAAAGAAACTCTTTCCATTCCTCATGAAGAAAAATATTGGGAATCTTTCCTGCATCGAGTCATAGCTGGAATAAAACAAAGAACAGTTGAAGCCCGCCCCAAGGAGGCTAAGATGTTTAAAGATTCTTTTATCATCCATGAGAAAAATATAGGAAGACAAGCCATTGCTTTTCCTCTTTCTTTTGCCTTCCATCTCATTCTTATTCTATTTTTGGTGATATACCCTATTTTGAACCCGAAAAATCTGCCTCAAATCCAAGTTTACAGTGCCTTTCTTGCCCCTCCTCCAGTGCCACCTCCTCCCCCACCACCTCCTGCTAAAAAACGCTCC
>CAZJXZ010000177.1:0-5585 GCA_964549955.1 uncultured Eubacteriales bacterium | reverse complement strand
GATTTTGTTCTTACAGATAAAGAAATTGTTTTTATCTGTGCGACATTGAATAAAATCCTCAAAACAGATATGCAGGGAAACCTGATTCAGGAAATAAAGCTTAGGGAAAAGCGTTTTTTTAAATTGCTGGCTTATTGGAATAACAAATATTTTCTTCTGGACTTTCCTAAACGAGAAGAGTTTAAGAAGAAAAGCGGCATAGTAGAATACAGCCAAAATCTGTTTTCTATGGACGAAAAAGGAGCGTTCACAGCGCTTCCCTATTCCATCTCGCTAAAAGAGCATACAAGGATCTTCCAAGGAGGTATAAGGACCGCGATTTTCTCAATGCCTGTCACTAGGCTGCAAATGGTCAGGAAGGACCAGCGCTACCTTTACTTCTGTCACACGTCAGATTATCTTATAAAATTATTTGACTGTGAGAAGCAGGAGGTCATCCGCACCTTCCGTAGAGAGTATTCTCCTGTAAAATTCAGCTCCAAAGAAAAATATCCCGATGATTGGCCAAAATATCAGAATGACGTCCAGAGGTTAGTCATTCATAAAGATAAACTCTGGGTATTGACTTCAACCCGTGATAAAAAGGGAATCCTTGTCGATGTCTTCAATCAGGAAGGAAAATACCTGGATAGCTTTTACCTGCCCTTAATAAAGACGGGCAATCTCGCCTCTCTGCCCATAGCTACTCACGGAGACATCCTTTATGTCCTGCACCCGGATGAGGAGGAAAACGCTGTCCTCTTTAAATATCAAATCCTCGATTGAATCTTAGCTCTGAATTAACGAGCTTGTGAATTATAGGGACATATAACTTACGCGTATTCTGTCAAGGAAACCTCCCCAAGCCCTTGATAGGAAGAGGATCAGGCTGGGTGTTGAGGCAGGGAAGGCTGCGTGTCTTCGAGACATCCAGGCTGATCCATAACGATGTTTCTTCACCACGGAAAAAAGGTATCAATATTGAATTTCAGGTATAAATCTGATAAGAGGACAATTGATGGCAAAAAAGAAGCCATGATCACATAGGCAGCTTAAAAGCATGAAATCCCTTTGAAAGGAGAGGAAAACATGATTTCCCGACGCGATTTTGTCAAGATTGGAAGTCTGTCCATAATACCTTTCGGGATTACCAAAAGATTATTCTCCAAGCCCGAAACTGCTAGCCAAGCGAAATTCGAAAACATGGTAGCAGGCGTGAAGCCTTTGGCTGCAGAAGATTATGAACTTCGCTTGGAGAAAGCTCAACGATTGATGGCCGCCCATAAAATCGACGGGCTTTTTTTAACAGGAGGCGCCAGCCTTGTGTATTTCACGAGCGTCAGCTGGGGAACGAGCGAGCGGACCTTCGGCGCCCTCTTGAACCTAAAAAAGAAGCCAGTCTGGGTTTGCCCTGCCTTTGAGTTCGAGCGGGCAAAAGAGCTCATTCCCCAAGGCCAGGAAATAAGGGTTTGGGAGGAAGATGAAAGTCCCTACAGGCTCATCTCAGAGATTATGAAAAGCTTAGGGGCTCGAAGCGGGCGCCTGGCTCTAAGCCCCTCGACCGACAGTTTCGTCTTGTTCGGCCTTCGTAAAGACGCTCCCGGCCTCGAGCTCATGGATGGAGCGGTTATCACCGAAGAATGCCGCGGAACAAAGACAGAGAAAGAGATCGCCTACATGGACCTTGCCAATGAAATCACAAAGCTCGCCTATCGAGAAGGATTCAAAAATTTGCGGGAAGGGATGAGCCCTCGTGATCTATTCGGCATCATCAGCGCCGCTCACCAGCAGATGGGCGTGAGCGGAGGCGGTGGCCCTCAGTTCGGGCCAAACACAGCCTTTCCCCACGGTTCCAGGGCTTTCCGCACACTTGGTGAGGGAGATGTGGTCATGGTTGATGGGGGCTGCAGCGTTGAAGGCTACCGTTCGGATGTTACGCGGACTGTTGTCTTTGGCAGGCCTTCGGATAAGCAGCGAAGCATATGGAACATCGTGAAAAAGGCCCAAAGCGAAGCATTAAAGGCCGCCCGCCCCGGTGCAAGCTGTGAAGATGTTGACCGTGCTGCGCGCAAGGTCATTGAGGAGGCGGATTTTGGCCCTGGGTATAAATATTTTAGCCACAGGGTCGGACACGGCATAGGCCTGGAAGGGCACGAATATCCCTATCTTGTCAAGGGAAACAAGCTGAGGCTCCAGCCCGGCATGACTTTCAGCAATGAACCCGGGATTTACATCTCCGGCCAATTCGGCATCCGCAATGAAGACTGCATGGTAATCACTGAAGATGGTGCGAGGTTTTTGGGCGGGATGGAAGCCGTCTCAATAGAAGCTCCTTTTGCCGAGGGATAAAAGTTCGTGGAGCTGTGTCCTCCTCAGGAATTCTGGGGACACCTTAATTGCATAATTAATTAAATATTTTGCCCCGGGATTAATTAAAATCCTCTTTTTTTCTTTACGTATTCAAAGCCCTTGTCAGTCAATTCTATCCAGGCCCTGTAATCAGTGGACGCATCTGATTTAATAAATTTGTATTTTTCAAGTTTCTTGAGAATGGCGTCGAAATCGCCCTTGCTTTTTTTCGAAAATGCCATTCGATACAAATTGAACAATCCTTCTTTTTGATACATTTTTTCTGGTTCATCAGCAACTGCTGAAAGAATAAAAATATCTTCCTTGCCGAGCTCGACTTTCTCCTCTACTACAAGTTTTTTCCGAACCTCTTTTCTCTCTGGCTCCGGAGCAGGCTCCTCTTTCTCCGGCTCAACGTGTTCAAAAATAGGTTCAACACGAAATTCTTCTGGAGCCTTGGCTTTTTCCGCGACTTTCTCTTCGACTTTCACTTCTTCTCTGGGCTCCTCTCTTCTCTCTTCGACTTCTTGGGCTTCCTCTTCGACTCTTCTCTGCTTCAACTCTTCGTGGACATCTTCCACCCCGGCTCTTCGAATCACCCTCTTAATCTCATCGATGCCCTCTTCCACTCTTCTTACAGCTTTTTTACTAACTACAAGAATCCAGATCAGGAATAAAAATATAATAACTACCAGAGCAAGATCCGGAATTTCCAGGTGGAGCAATGAGTCGGCTATTTTTGCCAAGAGCTTTGACAATGAGCTAAATACTTTGGGCTGTATTATAAGAAATCCTAAATTCATCATCGCCTTAATTTCTTATCAAAAGATATTTTTTTAATCAATAATTCCTGATTATTAATATTTTATTATACCATTTAAATTCACTTTTCAAGGAAAATTTTCTTTGACTCAAATTGAAAAGTATCTTCTAAACCGTGATGCACGACTTATCAGAAGGGGATGAGGATTTGAGGCTGAGCAGAACCCTATGAGGACTGAGCGGGCATCGAATCCTCAACCCTCAGCCCTACGACAAAAATAGAGATGCTTCCATTAAGATTCTTAATTTGACATCTCCGTCTGCCGATGCTATTAGATATGCGGATTTAAAATTTTAAAAGATGAGGGGAGAATTCATGAGGAAAAAGTTTTGCCCCATTTTTATCTTCATCCTGTTAATCGGGATATGTCTTCTCAGCCCTTTTTCTCGAGCCAACGAAGCTGATCAACCTTCTTACTCTGAGGCGATAGCAGAATTCGAAAAATTCGTCAACGACCAGATGGCTCTGGACAGAGCGCCAGGTCTCTCTGTTGGTTTCATCAGGGGAGACTACGTTTGGAGCAAAGGATTCGGCTATTCTGACCTGGAAAACATGGTTTCTGCCAAGCCAGAAACCTCATACCGTCTCGCTTCGCTGACAAAAAGCATTACAGCCCTCGCTGTCCTGCAGCTGGTTGAGGCCAGCAAGGTCGAGCTCGATGCCGAGGTCCAAACCTATGTCCCCTATTTCCCCCGCAAAAAATGGCCTATCACCGTCCGCCTGCTTCTGGGCCATTTAGGAGGAATAAGTCACTACAAGGACTACGACCTCGAAGAGCGGATAAAACTTCATAAGAACACGAAAGAAGCGCTGGCTATTTTCCAGGATTTTGACCTGGTTGCCGAGCCGGGGTCGAAATACAACTACTCATCTTATGGCTACAACCTCCTCGGAGCTGTCATCGAAGGCGCTTCAGGGCAACCTTATGGAGACTATATCAGAGAGCATATCTTCGAGCCTCTGGGCATGAATAACTCTCGTCTGGATGACCCTTCTGACCTCATCTCGAACCGAGTCCGGGGATATCGTCTGGTCAAAGGAGAAATAAAGAACTCAGAATATGTCGATGTCTCAAGCCGTTTTGCCGGGGGAGGAACACGATCAACCGTTATTGATTTACTCAAATACGCTCAAGGGATAATCGAAGGAAAACTCCTCAAAGCCGAGACCTGGAAACAGATGTTCACCTCAATGGCGACCAAAGATGGCTTCTTCACAGGCTACGGCATGGGATGGTATGTCCGGCCGGGGAGAGGCCACTTCCAGGTGAGCCATGGCGGCTCCCAACCTGAGACGATGACCTATCTCCTCATCTTCCCTCTGGAGAGATTTGGCCTCGCCGTCGCCTCAAACCTGGAAAGAGTCAACCTCATGCCCTATGTCAGGAGGTTGGCGGAACTTGTCTTGAATGAAGACCTCGACAGCTCTGCTTATGCTTCTGAAATGTCCAGCCAGATCATCTATAACAACTGCGCTCTTATTTATTCTTACGGCTTGAGCCGCCTCACCTGGGATGGGAAACAAATCGCAAAGGATGAAAAGGAGCTAGCCGAAGCTTTTTCTTATTTCAATAAATACTTCAAAGAGGAAAACCTGGAAAAGAATTTCAGCCAGTCAAAAAAGATGATTGAAAATGGCTTTCACCCGGTTTCAAATCAGGCGCTGCTCAAGGTCGGCACCTTCATGGCTTCTGCCCTAAAAGAGTCTCTCGGAGACGAGAAGCTGAAAAGCTACTACCAAAGCGGGCCGATTTCCTTTTTTAAGGATTATATTGAAATCAGCAATAAATGGCCTGCGAGCCAAAAAAAATATAGATTCGACAAAAGCTTCGTTAAACTGGTCTCTGACTGGGAAAAGGGCTGGAATGCTACTTATACCGATTATGTTCGCAATCTATTTCTTACAGTTAACACCGATTTTGATGATCTCGGACTGAGCTTGAAAAAAATCTTTGTGGGTCGGGCTCTTTACCCTGACTTCAACAGCGACCTGGAGCGGGTTGGCAATTATTTCCTGGAAAGGGGTGAAATCGAGAAGGCTCATAAGATATTCAACTTGGGCATTGAGCTCTATCCCAACTCTCCTGAAGCCTCGAGCAGCTTAGCCAAGGCACAAATCTGGACTGGAAATTCGGAAGAAGCTCGGAGGCTCTTCAAAAAAGCTTTCAGCCTTGACCCCGAGCATCCCAGAGTGAGCAAGGACTATTTCTTTTCATTGGCCGGCCAGCTTGAAGGGGCAGGTAAGTTGAGAGAAATCTTCGCTCTGGCGGACATTGCCCTTGAACTTCATTCCAGGGATGCCGGGCTTCATAAAGAAGTCGGAGACATGTACCTCAAAATCGGAAAAAGGGAAAAGGCGCTGGAGCTCTACAAGAAAGCCCTGGAAATTAATCCCAAGCTCGAGGAAGCCAGGAGGGCTGCCGAAAAAATTGAAA
>CAZJXZ010000176.1:0-5613 GCA_964549955.1 uncultured Eubacteriales bacterium | reverse complement strand
GACCGCTGGGGAGCAGGAACATCAAATAACGCCGGCTCTGATAAGCAGACTTATTACAAGCTCTCCCTTTCAGGAGATTTGCCAGATTCGCCCTATGAGATGGCCAAAGACTTTATGAGCGGAGGCTGCATGCACGGAGATATTGCCCTCTGTGAAGCCCAGAATTCAGCCCAGGCTTTCTTCAATCTCGTCAGCCTGGGTGTTCCTTTTCCTCATGATAGGTATGGCGCTTTTGTCGGGTATAAGACCGACCATGACCCAAGAGGAAGGGCGACTTCTGCCGGCCCGCTCACCTCGCGCTTGATGTTCGAGTGCCTGGCTAAGGAAGTGAATAGAAAAAAAATCAAAGTCTTCGACAGACATGAAGTCATTGCCTTGCTGATAGACGCGAGAGGTCAAGAAAAGCATGTCATCGGCGCCATTGCTCTTGATAAGGATAACCTTGATTCTCGAAACCTTGGCTTTGTTGTTTTCAATGCGGTGAATGTCGTCCTCGGCACTGGCGGACCTGGGGGAATGTACAAGGCTTCAGTCTATCCTGAGAGCCAGCTCGGCTCTCATGGCCTAGCTTTCGAGGCCGGCGCTGTGGCCAACAATCTCACCGAATCGCAGTATGGCTTGGCTTCCACTAAATTCAGGTGGAACCTTTCAGGAACCTACCAGCAGGTCATTCCGCGCTATGTTTCCACTGATAAATACGGCAAAGATGAGAGAGAATTCCTGAACGAATATTTTCCGGATATGGGAACGCTGGCCACTGCGATATTCCTCAAAGGTTATCAATGGCCTTTTGACCCAAGAAAAATCGCAAACTACGGGTCCTCTCTTATCGATATTCTCGTTTATCAGGAGATGGTACAGAAAGGAAGAAGGGTTTTTCTCGACTATACTCGAAATCCTTCCGGAGGCGGAAGACTCAAAGATTTTTCCTTTGACCTTCTGGCTGAAGAAGCCTATCTCTACCTTAAGAAATCAGGCGCTTTGCTTGGAACGCCGATCGAGAGACTAAGGAAAATGAACAGGCCAGCCATCGACCTCTACAAGAGCCATGGCATCAACCTGAGCCGGGAATATCTGGAGGTAGCTGTCTGTGCCCAGCACAACAACGGCGGCTTTAAAGGCAATATCTGGTGGGAATCAAACATCAAACATCTTTTTCCGGTCGGGGAGGTCAACGGCAGCCACGGAGTCTACAGACCAGGAGGGTCTGCGTTGAACTCCGGCCAGGTAGGGAGCATGCGGGCTGCGCTCTATATCTCGAAGAGGTACGATTCAAACCCGCCTGGTGCTAAGCGCTTCATGGCATCTGCCGAATCCCAGATAAAAAAGAAATTCGATTTTGCCTCTAAGCTGGTCGAACAAAGAACCAAAGACAAGAGCTTCATTCAGACTGCAAGGGTAGAAATCCAGGAAAGGATGTCTGCCTGCGCTGCCCATATCCGCGACCCGAATCAGGTGAAAAAAGCTGTTGTCGAAGCCTGGAGTCTTTACGCTAAATTGCGGGAGAAGTTGAGGGTTTCATCAGCCAAAGAGCTGCCTCAGGCATTTAAAAACCTCGACCTATGTTTGACCCACGCCCTTTATCTTGAGGCGATCAGAGAATACCTGGAAAAAGGCGGTCAGAGCCGAGGCTCGTATCTTGTCCTGAATCCAGAAGGAGAGAAGCCTTGCAAAGAGCTTGGAGATGAGTGGAGATTCCTTTTAGCCGAGAAAGATTCATTCGTCAACAAGAAGATACTCGAAATCTATCTTGACCAAGACCAGAAAGTTCAAAAGCAGTGGGTAGAGATAAGGCCGATTCCCCAGGAAGAGACTTGGTTTGAGAATGTCTGGAATGATTTCCTCAAGGATGATATCATCAGATAGCTAATACAAACGCATTTAAATAAAATGTCATTGCGAGGAACGAAGAAGATTCCTCGCTTCGCTCGGAACAGGCTGCGCAATCTCATCCAATTAAGAGATTGCCACGGCGCTTCGCGCCTCGCAATGACAATGTAAAGACATTTAATGCGTTTGGATTAGACAGGAGAAGTAGCTATGAAAGGCAATCCGGTAGCGCTTATCACTGGAGCGGGTAAGGGTATTGGCCGGGGGATAGCTATTGAGCTGGCGAAGAACGGATTTGACATTGTCGGGAATGACGTCGTCTTTGAGCCTGAAAACAGAAAGTCCGGGCTTTTTGAGGTCAAAGAAAAAATCGAGGAGCTCAGGGCTTCATTCTTGGCTGTTCAGGGCGACATCTCATCTCTTGATGACCATCAAAAGATTCTGAAACAAGCTATAAAAAAATTTGGGAGGATTGATGTCCTGGTGAATAATGCCGGGATTGCGCCCGCCAAAAGACTGGATATTCTTGAGACCACAGCCGAGAGCTACGACCGAGTCATGGCGGTCAATGCTAGAGGGACTTTTTTCTTAACTCAACTCGTTGCTAAGCAGATGGTCGAGCAGGTCAAGCAAAACCCGTCTACAAAGCCGTGCATTATTTTTATTTCGTCTATTTCCGCTTATGTCTCTTCGCCGTCCAGGGCAGAATATTGTCTTTCCAAGGCAGCTTTGAGCCAGGCGGCAAGGATTTTTGCCGACAGGCTAGCCGAGTATGGAATAAATGTTTATGAAGTGCGGCCGGGCATAATCAAGACGGATATGACTGCTCCTGTCAAGGAAAAATACGATAAGCTCATTGCTGAGGGACTTATCCCTCAGAAAAGATGGGGTTTTCCTGAGGATGTGGCCAAAGCAGTAGCCGCCCTGGCCAAGGGGCATTTTGGCTATTCCACCGGCCTTATCATTGAAGTCAGCGGCGGGATGAACATCCGGCACCTTTAAAAGGAGGGTTCTACGATGAAAAAAGCAGAGAAAATCTTCGAGGAGATAAAAAAGAATCAGCTGATCGCCCTCCTGACGCCAAAAAGCAAGGAGGAGTGTCTTGCTGCCTATGAGTTTTTCCTGCAATATAGAATCATCCTGGAGATCGCCTTTCGCTCGGATCACGCTTTTGAAGGGATCAAGGCCATCCTTGATAAGCACCCGGATGCTTTGGTCCTTGCTGGGACAGTGATGACTCGCCAGCAGGCTGAGCAGGCCATCAAAGCCGGCGCAGCCGGCATTGTTTCTGCCGATTACATTCCAGCCGTGGTCGATGTCTGCGTTAAAAAAGATATTATGTGCGTTCCCGGCGGTCTTTCTGACGCAGGCAAGCAGCTTGTTCAGAAAGCCGAAGGCTATGGCTTGACCCTGGATGAATTGAAGAAAAAATATCCTTATCAGTGGGTCTATAAGCTTTTTCCTGCCTTTTCCGGTAAGCTTTCCAACATGGACCTGAGCCAATCCTGGCAGGGTCCTTTCAAGGATTTGATAATCATCTACACTGGCGGGATTACTCTGGAGACCCTGGAAGAGGCGTTGGGTAAAGACCCGAAAGGGATTTTCTGTGCCTCGGCATTGACCAAGAATCTCGGAGACCCGGAAAAGATGAAAGAAGAAGTTGGAAAATGGAAAGCAAAGCTCAAGAAGGAAGCGGCTCCGGCAGCCAAACCTCAAGCTGCAAAAACTGCCAAAGATTTTTCTCTTGCCAGAGTCGTCACTTTCGGAGAGTTGATGGCTCGCTTGTCGCCGCCCCCAGGAGTCCGTCTGCAGCTTGCCAGAAATTTTGAGCTGAACTTTGGAGGGGCTGAAGCCAATGTCGCTGTCGGCCTGGCTCGCTTCGGGGTCGATGCTTCTTTTGTCACCGCGCTTCCTGATAATGAGCTAGGCGATAATGCCTTGAGCACGCTGAGGATGTACAAAGTCGACACCGGTCATATCCTTCGCCAGGGCAGAAGGATGGGAATTTATTATCTCGAGCATGGCTCTGGGCCAAGGCCCTCAAAGGTCGTTTATGACCGGGCTCATTCCGCCTTTTCCGAGATAAAGCGGGGCGACCTGGATTGGGATAAAGTCCTGGAAAAAGCTAGCTGGTTTCATTGGACAGGAATAACTCCTGCTCTTGGGGAATCTGTTTATGCCAGTTTGAGGGAAGGATTGGAGCTTGCCAGAAGAAAGGGAGTTACAGTCAGCGTTGATTTGAATTATCGCAAGAACCTGTGGAAAGAGGAAAAGGCAAGAGAGGCGATGTCAGGGCTCATGCCCTATGTCGATATTCTCATCGGCAATGAAGAAGACCCAACCAGAGTTTTCGGAATAGATGTCAAGGGAACGGATGTCAGCTCAGGAAAGCTGGATATCGAAGGATATAAAGAATTGGCAGAGGCGCTGGTCAAGAGATTTGGCTTTAAAAAGGTCGCTGTCACCCTTCGCCAGAGCATCTCTGCTTCTGAGAATTTCTGGTCAGCCTGTCTCTTTGATGGAAAGAAATTTTTTCAGAGCCCGAGATACCATGTCTGGATTATCGACCGGGTGGGAACAGGCGATGCTTTTGCTGCCGGTTTGATCTACGGTATTTTAAAGGGGAAAACAGACCAGGAAGCGCTGAATTTTGGAGTTGCCTCGGCCTGTCTCAAACACTCTGTCCAGGGTGATTTCAGCCTGGCGAGCGTCGATGAAGTGGAGAAATTTGTAGCCGGCGAGACCGCAGGCCGAGTTCAACGCTGAAAAGATGAAAGTTGACCTTATGAGATTCATCGACCGCAGGCTCGGCGTGCCCATCTGCTTTGTTCTTTCCTGCGTTCATAGCCTGGCAAAGATAATCAAGAAGACTGAAACAGAAAAGAGCCCGAAGAAAATCCTGTTCATGGAACTGTCTGAGATGGGGAGCATGGTTCTGGCTTACTCTCTCTTTAAAAAGACAAAAGAGCTTTTTCCCGGGGCAGAGCTCTACTTCCTGACTTTTAAAGAGAACCGTTATGCCCTGGATATCCTGGGAGTAATTGCTGAAGATAAGGTGATAACGATCAGCAGCAAGAATTTTATCAATTTTTTTCTGACAGCAGCCGTTGCCCTCTGGAAACTGAGAAGGGAAAGGATAAGCGTTGCCATTGACATGGAGCTATTCGCCAGGTTGACGGCGATCATCAGCTATCTTATCGGCGCCAGGAACAGGGTTGGATATTACAGGTATTATAACGAAGGCTTGTACAGAGGAAATTTCTTGACCCACAGAGTTGCCTTCAATCCTCATATCCATATTGCTCATAACCTCCTCAACCTGGTTTATGCTTTAGCTTCGCCACGGGAGGAGCTGCCGCTGACCAAAAAGCCGCTCGAGGGAGAGATTCTTGAAATTCCAAGATTGAGAATAGGAGAAGAGAAAAAGAAGAGCATACTGGCAAAGCTAAAAGGCGAGAACAAGGACATATCTGCCGCCAGAAAGCTCATCCTCCTCAATCCCAATGCCAGCGACTTGGTCCCAGTCAGGCGTTGGCCGGCAGGCCATTATATCGAGCTGGCAAAGCTCGTTCTCCAGCATAAAGGAGTTTATGTCGTTATCACTGGAACAGAATCGGAGAAGCAATATGCTGAGGAAATATGCAAAGCTGTCGGCTCGGATATGTGCCTGAATTTTTCCGGGAAGACATCCTTTCCAGAGTTGATAGCCCTTTACAGCCTGTCCGACGCTCTGGTCACCAACGACAGCGGACCTGTTCATTTTTCGAGCCTGACCGATATCAA
>CAZJXZ010000175.1:0-5627 GCA_964549955.1 uncultured Eubacteriales bacterium | reverse complement strand
TTTTGCAATTTCAATGAAAAAGGAGTAATGAAAAAAGAGATGAGAGTCATCGCCTGAAGCAGGAGGTTTGAATCATGGCAAAAATATACTATGTCGGAGATTGGGCTGTGATGACTGGACCTGTTTATGCTGAGACGCCTTTCTACCACGCACCCAAGGGGCTTGATATCTTCAATTACGGGAAGTGGCTTAAGGAAGCCCTGGAATCAAGCAAGAAGCATAGCGTGAAATCTATCCCAGCCTGGGATTTCTACAATAAGCTAGGGCCTGGTGACTATGAAACTGTGCTCGAGGAATACGACGTTTTGATATTCAGCGATATCGACGCCAAGCTTTTCCAACTGGCGCCGAGCTTCTTTGACCGGGAGAAATTCGGGAAGAAGATCCTGACGTTTCCAGACCGCATCAGGCTGAGCGTGGAGGCAATTGGCAACGGAAAAGGCGCCATGTTCCTCGGCGGATGGTATTCCTTCACTGGAGAGCTAGGAAGGGGCGGCTGGGGAAGGACTCAGCTCAAGGATATCCTGCCTGTCTGCTGCCTTGAAGTTGAAGACTTGGTCGAGAGCACTGAAGGATTTGCCGCGGTTGCGACTGAAGCTGGGAAGAGAATATTTAAAAATATCGACTTCGAGACCATGCCGCCCATTCTAGGATACAACAAAACACTTGCTCTGGATGAGGCCGAAATTCTCTTGAAAGTCAGAGAGACTGAAGACCCTCTTCTTGCTGTCCGAGCCTATGGAAAAGGCCGGGTCCTGGCTTACACCTCAGATCCGGCTCCACACTGGGGATGCAACTTTGTCTTCTGGAACCAATATAACGATTTCTGGCTTAAATGCCTCGCTTGGGTGAGAGGAAAAATAAGCTAACTGAGTAAAAAGAGGCCTTTCTCGACCTATGAATCTCCTCAATTCGACTTTGGAGGAGAAATCGCTTCGCATTCCCCATTCGAGCGCATCAGCAAGCCAGGTCAATAAAATTGCCGCAGGTCAAGGAATCATTTTATGGAGAGTGCCAGAGCAAGGAAGTCATTCGGCTCAATCGTCATTCCTATCTCTATCAGATTTTTCCCTATATCTTGCTTTAGAACTCGGCCAGTTCTAAGATCAACCAGCCTGTAAATCTTCTGCGAAGCTAGCTGCAAAGGATAAATCTTTACCTCTACAGCTTTATCTCGATAATTGACAAGAGCCAGCCCATATTCTCCTCCCTTAAGAGACATGGCTATGTCCATATCCTCATTAGCACCTATGATATCAAATGCTCTCTTCATACCCCTTTGGGCTAAAGCGAAGTCAAGAATATCTCTGATAAGCCCAGGCGCAATCCTTCCCAAGTCTGTCATATTCACGGGAATGGTGATGACTGTGCCTTTTCCAAAATTGTTGATGAGCAGCGCAGCCGAGCCATCCTCAAAGCAAACCATGGCTCTGCCAGCTGTAGGGCTCCAGGAGGGAAGGTCGGCTGATTCAAAAACAAATCTTTCTCCTCGACTGACGCGATGCTGAATCGCCTCTTTAACTTCAATCCAGTTATGGCTTGCCGCTTTATTCTCCTTCCCTCCGCAGAGCTCAGCCCGGTCAAAGCGGTCTCCGTAGGGAATATGCGGGCCGAACAAAACAGCCGCTCCTCCCTTTTGGACAAACTCTTTGAGCAAGAGGCTGTCCGTATCCTGCATTCCGGAGATATCAGGCAAGATGAGGACATAGTTTTTTTCGAGCAAATATTCAAGCTGCTCCTCGTTCAAGCTCATGGGATAATAAGGAAGTATCTCTTCTCCTTCAGGCGGAATAAAAGGGATGATATCCGCTGTCATTCCCAGCTTGCGGAAACTATCAAGGGCAGGAAGATAGCAGCTTGTCCAGCGGTCACACCACCAGTCATTGTAGGGAATGTAGAGCGCGATATGGCTCGGTTCTCGCGCTGCTGTTCGAGAGAGCAATCCATAAGCTTTCAATCCCTCTTTCACACCCAATCCTGACTTTTCTGCTTCTGGAATTTTCTTGGACAGTTGATGGATATTGTAGTGATAGGTGAACAAAGTGATTCCGTCAGGGCCGTAGCAGGCGGCTGCGCTCAGAATTTGTCCATAGATATCCTCATAGCTCGCCAGATAGGAATGGGCGTAGCTTCGCTCCAGATAGCCAAAAAGCTCAACATGGGAAAGGCTGATTTTATTCTTGATGAGCGTTCCCCCTGAGGAAAGGGCGGAGAAATCCTTTGTCCTCCTCAGAGGAAAGCATTTCCTGTTATCCGGCCGAAAGGAAGCCATGACCGCCCCTTGATAGATAACGATATCCAGGCTGTCAATGGCGGCAAGATATCCTGCCAGCAGCGGGTCGTCGATATAAGGAGCACAGGCAGTCAAAAGTCCCTTGTCCTGAGCCTTGGCTGCATCAGAGAATTCTCTCACCTGAGAAGCGAGATATGTCCCGCTTCCTTCCTGGTAATTATAAAATCCAACGAGCGAAGGATGATGTCCATAGAGCTCCCAGAGTTCCTTCAAGATTGATTTTGTGCTTTCCATCCGCCCGGAATAAGGCATCTTTCGTGTCATATCCCAGACAACTGAGATAAACGAGGGAAGGCCAAGCTTGTCGGCCAGCTTCAAGGTGAGCCCGACTCGATCATCAGCAGAATCCTGAGCTGCAGCCCGAGTGCATACTCTCGAAGGATACCATGCTTTCTCTGAGACGATATCGTGGATGACCAGCATGTTTCCGCCCAAATTCAGGAAGCTGTGCAAATAATCAGCGATATCTTGCTCCGTATTCTCCGTGGGAAGAGCGCTGACTATATAAAAATCGCCGATGACCTTCCCCACCAGGAAGACTGACTTGCCTATGGCCCTCTGAGAGCCAGAAATCGCCTTTACCGTTATTCCGTACAACCCTTCAGCCGCCTCTTGGCCGAGCTTGACTTGAGCTTGGTAGAGGCCATTCTTCTTGTCTTTCGCTTGCAACTCCAAACTCTTAATCCCTTCTCTGGGGACGAGGAGCTCTGCACTGACCTTCAAAGATGAGGAAGCCTTTATGGCTTTGATGGCTGCCGTTACCGTAATGACATCTCCGGGTTTTGCCCTAAATATATTTGTAAAGACCTCAACCTCGAAAGGCTTTTTCTCTCCCCCATTTTCAAATGTCGAGCCCTGGCAAGCACAGCAAAGCAAGATAAGAATTCCACCCAATACCATCAGAAAAGCTATGAACTTAAACAAGGATTTTTCACTAAAATCTGTATTTTTCATTGCCCTCTCTCTTTCTTAGCTGAGTAAACGGCGTTAAAAACCTGAACTGGAGCAGGGCCATTGTGGATGGGCCTTTCTTCTCTTGCTTTTTTATTTTTTAATAATTTGAGCGGTAAGAATACCGATGATAAACCCGAAAAAGACCAGCAGGGGAATGAAGATGATCCGCGACATGCTGATCTTCCAGAACAATATCTGAATGGTGACGGCCTGAGTGTTCTGGACGATGATGACCACGAATAAGGCAACCAAGATCAAGATAATGATTGTTTTTAGCTTCATGCTCAATCTTTTATTGAATTTGTACTAAATCCACTTCCTTCTCTTGAAATAAAAAATCATGAAAACTGCCACGCTAACGATGATAGCCCAGAAAATAAAATAACCCCAGCGCCATCCCAGCTCAGGCATGAATTTAAAATTCATTCCATAAACACCGGCAATAAAAGTCAAAGGAATAAAAATAGTGGCGATGATGGTTAGAACCTTCATGACTTCATTCAGCCTGTTGCTGATGCTCGAGAGATAGGTCTCTAGCATCCCGGCCAGCATATCACGATAAGTCTCCACAGCATCCATGACCTGAATGGTATGGTCATAAATATCCCTGAAATAGATGTTTGTCGATTCTTGAATCAGGGGCGTTTCACCTCTTTCCAAGCAGGCGATGATCTCTCTTAAAGGCCAGACCGATTTGCGGAGAAAAATCATCTCCCTTCGCAGCCTATGGACTTCTTCAAGAATCTTTGGCTCGGGTCTTGTCACCAGCTCATCCTCAAGCTCTTCAATTCTCTCTCCCAGCTTCTCCAGAATTAGAAAATAATGGTCAACAATCGCATCAAGCAACGAATAGGCAAGATAATCAGTCCCCAGCTTTCTGATTCTCCCCTTCCCGTTTTTGATTCTCTCTCTGATTGAATTGAATATATCGCTCTCCTCCTCCTGGAAGGAGATGAGGAAGTTTGAGCCAAGAATTAAACTGACTTGATCTGCTTTTATCTCATTTTTTTTCTCATCATAAAGAAACATCTTTAAGACGACAAAGATATAATTCCCAAAATCCTCCATCTTTATGCGCTGGTCTGTGTTCACGATGTCTTCGACGATCAGAGGATGTAGGTCAAAATTTTTTCCGATTTTCTCTATGACCTCAACCTGATGGATGCCAGCGATGTTGATCCAAGTCACGGTCGGCTTATCTTTCAAAGGCAAAGCTTCTTCGACCGATCTTATCTCCTTCTCCAGAATTTGTGTCTCATCGTAATCCATGACAGAGATTTTGATCTTTTCAAGTTTTTTCTCGCCGACATAAACTGGAGTTCCAGGCGGCAGGCCGACTTTTCTTATCCTTTTCTTGACAACCTTTTGCTTCATCTCTCACCTCCAGCTGAATCACCTAGCAGAGAATGAATGAGAAACTCTGGGGCAAAGCCTTCGTCTTTTCCAAACACCCAGCCTGATCCATGACCTGGCTTTCCAGCAGGCAAAAAATGCTCTCGCATCGACCTCGCATCTTTCTATTAATATTACTGAAGACAGAAAATCATATCAATAAAAAAAATTATTAAGATAGCATTCCAAATTCCGTGAAAGCCAATGATTAACAACGGGGTGTCACGGCATGCTCTCCGCAACGCCCGCAGCTGCTGGGGTTCCCCACGGGGGGATGGGTGAAGCCGTACGGACGGGGAGCATGCCGTGACAGGACCCCCGCCACAATTTTATGACTATCACGGAATTTAGAATGCTTCCAATTATTAACCCGAGTCTCTGGGAAGGGTTTCTAAAGTCTCTCGATGATCGCTTTGGCAATCTCTTCGACCACCGAGTCAGGGACTCCATCAGCAGTATCCGATTGGAATCTCATATCACACTGGTCGTTGACATAGTCGACAACCACAAACTTTCCATCCGCTGTCTGGACAATCTCAGTCGAGAAGAATTCAATGTCAATAATCTGGTGGATCTTCTCTGTTATTGTCTTCAGCTCAGCAAAGAGCAATTCCTCTTCAGCAGTGAGTCTGCGATAAATATGGGTCAGGTCATCCCAAAAACAGGGAATGACCTTGCTGCAGATGGAAAAAACTCTAAACCAGCATCTCCTCTGGTTAAACTCGCGGGGAACGATATTCTCCTGAATCAGGATTTGTGTCCCTGAATAGTTCCTCCTCACCTTCTCCACATCAGCCACGGTCTGGGCACCTAGAAAAACCCCCTCTCCTCCTCCCGCTCCTTTAACGGGCTTGATGACAAAGGGACGTCCGACGACTTCCAGGCCCCTGTCATCAATGGTTTCGTTGGGGGAAATCATCAGGGTATAAGGGACATTCACTCCGCCCTTCATAAATTCAAGGTGCATCAAGGCTCTGTTATGAGTGCG
>CAZJXZ010000174.1:0-5698 GCA_964549955.1 uncultured Eubacteriales bacterium | reverse complement strand
ATAAGGAGACTCCAACGCCTTGGCCATGAGGCCTTCGTGTCCAGCCTCGATGCTTTTTGAAAGAAATTCACGGGCTTTGGCTGCATCTGCTGTGATGATATGGGGGACGATGTATTTGGAAGGAACTTGTCTGGTCAGCAAGGCTATCCGCTGGCGATAAGGGCTGTTAAAAAGAGGCTCTCCATCGAGATACAATAGATCGAATAAATAAGGCGAGAGAGAAATCTCCTTTTGCATTTTCTTCACTTCCAGAATTCTGCCGAAGCGCCTCATCGTTGTCTGGAAGGGCAAAGGTTTTCCATTTTTTTGAAGGGCGATCGCTTCCCCGTCAAAAATGGCTTCTTTGATGGGAAGCCTGCTCGCCAGAGCCACTATCTCCGGAAGCCTCTCGGTCACATCGTTTAGATGGCGGGTGAAAATTCGTATTTCGTCTTTGGCTTTGTGAATCTGGATTCTTGCTCCGTCGATTTTGTACTCCCAAGACGCCTTTCCCAGCCGTTCTAATGCTTCCTCTTCTCCTTCGATCGGGCTGGCCAGCATGGGCGAAACCGGATGAAAAAGTCGAGAGCCAAAACGATTCAAGCCAGCGGCTCCCTGCATCAAAGCCGCTTCAGCCACTTCACCAATATTTCCGGAAAACATATGGGCTTGGCGGACAGATGAAAAAGGCAGAGAGGCAGCCTGAGCGATCGCCTCCAGAACCAAGCCCTCGAGGGCTCCCTGCCTGACTTCTTCCAGGATGAGTCCGGTCAAGAATCTTGCTTCTTTTTCTGCTGTCTTTGAGAAGAGCTCGCGGAGAGTCTGCTTTTTACGGTGGGAAGACCCTGCTCCTGCTGTCCTGCTCAAATCTTCCAGATAGGCTTGCACCTCTTTGATGCTGAGTGAGGAGGGTGCGGATTTCAGGTCCCTTATCGCCTCCTGGATTGTGCTCCAGCCTATTCCCAGTCTTCCTGGGGGAAGAATGCCTGCCAAAAACTGGGCAGCTAGAGATATCTCCTTTCCTTTAGTCTGTTTGAGCATCCTAGCGATTAGAGAAACTTTTTCTTTCTTTTTTGTCGTGGAACGAATCCTTTCAGAGGTTGCGACTAAAATCTTAAACTTCAAAGCCATTGGTATTATTATTATTTCACCAAGAACAGTTCCTTCTGAGGCCTGGAGAGAAATTCCGCTCCATCCTTGCGGATAACGACCATCTCTTCCACGGTCACGATGCCGCGCTCCGGCACTTTAAGCCTGGGCTCGATGGTGAAAACCATGCCCTCCTCGATCGGCTCGAAGGGCTTTTTCGCATATTTCTCCCATGCCGGACCCAAGAGTGCTGTTCCATCATGGGCAAAGCGCCCAACCTGGTGTCCCAGGGCATGGGGAAATTCCTCATAACCCTGGGAGACGATGTGATTGCGGGCGATGGCATCGATCTCATGGCCCTTTACTCCAGGCTTGAGGGCTTGCTTTGAAAGCTCGATGGACTCGACGATAGTATGAAATCCCTTTTGAACCTCTGCCGGCGCCCGCCTCTCCCCTCTCTTGAGGACATAATATGTCCTCTGCAGGTCAGAGCAGTAGTCATCAACTTTAACGCCAAAATCCATGTTGAGGATGTGCCCCTGCTCAACTTTCCGTTCGGTCGGCTTGTAGTGAGCCTCAGCAGTCTCAGGACCGGTGAAGACGGCAGGGCAGTGGCTTTTCTCCCAGGCAAAAGCGAGCTTTCTTCTCTCCACTTCTTTGACCATGAAATCTGCGATTTCCTTCTCAGTTTTTCCGGCTGCGATGAAAGGCGCGACCAGTTCGAAAATATCCAGCGTCTGCTCGATGGCTTTTTTAATGCAGCTGATTTCATAATCTGTCTTTCTTGCCCTCAGGCTGGAGACAACCTTTTCAGCAGAGATGAGCCTATCAGCAAAACCGATTTCAGAGAGGAACTCATGAAGAGTCAGATACATCCCATGGGTAAGCCCGTCGCAGATTTCGCTGTCTCTGGAATAATTTATGGTGATCGAAGCTGGATTGATCTCTTTTATGGCCTGAAGCAGGCTTTCCTTGATCCCTTTCACATAACTCAGGACGTGCTTATAAACGCCGAGGTCTTCTATGGTCTTTTTATCCATCTGCCCGACGATGGCGTAGGTTTCACCTGCCCTGGTGATGATGAAGGCAGAATGCCAGGTCAAATCCGCTTTGGTCAGAAAAGCCAGCATCGGGTCTCTGACAATCGCTGTCTCCCTGACAAAAGTCAGCCAGCAGTCGACAGAATATTCATTCAGGATTTTTATCGCCTGCTCTACTTTTTCCTGAATAAGCATCGAATCCTCCTTCTCTAATTTCTTTTCAATATATCATCTCAAAATCCATTCAACTGCGTAGCGTTTGACGATATGATAGCCATCCTTGTCTTCTTCAACCACATATAATTTCCCGCCCTTCCAGAGCAGGCCGTTCTTCATATTGCTTAAGTGCCAGACCGAACCTGGAAGCCGGATGTTTGCGAGATAGCGCCCTTCGGCATCAAACACGTCCCAGAAAAAGGATTTCATAGTCAAGGAAAGCGGAGCTGTAAGAGCAAATATTTTGCCCTTATCGTCGGCGACCAACCTGGAGAATCCTGGAAAGTAGGTGGGAAGTTCGAACGTCATTCCCGAAGGACGAGATTCCCGCGCTTTTTCCAAATCCTCCTTAGGAATCGGAACGGGTTCAAAGTCCCGGGAAATGATTTTCAAGACCTTGCCCTCAGAGTTAATCACTCTGAGGCTGTATTCATCCCTTTTCGGAAATCCCATCACAAGGTTTCCATCGCTTTGAACACAGAATAAAGGAATTTTATCGTCCAAAGATTCCCGGAGCGGTCCCCCTGGTGGGATATCGATTCTGTGGAGTACAGTCAACGGGTTCAAGTCCTCATCGAGCTTGACCAATTCGAAATATGTCCCTGTGCTGAAATCCCCGCCGAAGCTCAATACGTAAAGTTGACCCTTCGGGCTGTAGGCCGTCATCTCTGGAAATCGAGCTCCGAAGCTCTTGGCTTGGAGAAATTTGCCGTCTAGGGAAAAAACGTGCAATTTGTAGTTTTTCCCGTCCGGAATAAGGAGCTCGTTTCTGGAATTAACAAACACGTCGTATGGGCGTCCGATCTCTCCCGGTCCCTGCCCGGCGCGGCCAATCGTCCGGAGATAAGCTCCCTTTGGATCGTAAACTTTGATATCGATGGTTTTATCATCCGCGACATAAATGCATCCCGGGTCATCAACTGCAATCCCCGCGATTCTTCCGAACATATACTCGGGCTGTCCTTCGCTCTCTCCTATCTTGAGTTCTTCAGTAAGCTTGACCTCGGCCGAGGAATACAATGGCGTCTTCGGGTTTTTTATGACCAGGACGCCGTCCACGGTTGCGGTTTTGCCTTTCCATTTTGCCGGCTTTTGGCCGAAAGAATAGAATGTGAGGAAGAAAAGGCCAAATATTTGTCCTGCCAATAAAATGCAGCGGGCGACTTTCTTTATCCTCATTTTTATGTCTCCTTTATAAAAGTTTCCTTTTTTGCTTAGGCGGTCGAAAGAGCCTCTTTGTCTCGATTTGTCCATCCAACAGTCGTCAGGAATTATTAATCACGACTCAAAAGAAGTAAAGGACGGTTTGGAAGCTCATGGATGCGTCCCTGAAGCCGCTCCGAGGCGCCTAAATAGCAGCAAATCATCCAGGCCTCTCAGCGGTCAAAGAAAAGGTCATGAAAAATAATATTTATCGTCGAACTCAGCAGCCATCCGAAGCTTCTGATAAAAGCATTGCGGGGAAGGCTTCGCTGCGACAAAGCTCAATTTAAAGTGATTGATAATTCTGTCCACCACCGCCTTGCTTTATTGGAGATAGTCACTCGAATTCAGCTGGTTAATCTGCAGCAAATGTTGGCGAATATTTTTCCTGGATTCCTCCACGCTCTTATCAATAAATGATGCCGTGAGCAGCTAATTGACTTTGAACAAAGTATATTGTCGCCTGGACTTCATTCATATAACCAGCGCCCTGGCAGATTTGGATTCCTGCCAGCATTGCGGTTTTGCAGAGGAATTTAACCAATCCCGCATATGGGGAGAGATCGACTCCTTTAGATTTCATAAATTCAATTGTGAGATCTGCCAATTGTTGTGAAATCAAGTCAATGGCCTCACTTGTATCCAGCGTGAGAATTCCTCCGTAGAGAGACATCTGTTCCCTGAACTTGCTTTCTGCGGATGCGACTTTGTAAGCTCCTGGCAGAGCTTCCTCCAAAACTTTTGGAAAGTTCGAACTTCGGCTAGCGCAGGCTGTGATGATTTTCAGTCCGATTTGCGGGTCAGCTTCTTTGATGATGATGTCTCCGGCATATTCAATCACATTGTGGCAAAAGGTCATGCGATCCTCTGCTGGGACAGGAGCCCCTATCAAATCAGCTAATTTCTGCCAAACTCCAAATTGATCTAACAAGAAATCCAACTGTTCAGCTAAATAAATTATATATCCCTTTCCCACAGGAATTGTCTGCGCAAAATGGTGAGCTGTGAAATCTGCTCCCCAGAGATCATTATGAGCGACAAATCCAAACGCGGCAGCCACTGCAAGTCCCCCTCTTGCTTTGTCCCAAACTTTCATAAATTTATCTTTATCATCGGTTCCATGCGTGTAGCCGTATAACTTCATGTCACCCCAGAGCGAGAAATCAAAATTGAACATGTCGGGTGCCATGATTCCATACATCTCATTGGCGTTCAACTTGGGAACGAACTTTCCGATTTGATCGGCGATATAGGCGTGGGTCGCAAAATTCCATGAAAAAGCAGAAGTTGCGACGAAGATCAAAGCCAAAAAAACTAACAAGAGTTTTTTCATTAAGCCCTCCTTTAAAGAAATCTTAGGTTCTATTGACCGTTTTGAAGATTTTTCTTTTTTTATCGTCACCTCCTTTCCCCTAAATTGGGCACACGTCAAGAATGAAAACTTCTGTAAAAGCAATAAGTGATAGCCTTCTCAAGGAAAGACCTTCCTTTTTCTACAATACCTTAGCGTGAGGTAGAGCAGAGAGTTGGCAAACAGCGTAATTTCGCCTCCATTTTCCCCTTCAGCCATGGTGAGGGAAGCATAAATCACGACTCAAAAGAAGTCAATGACAGCTTGGAAGCGCGGATTGCGTATCAGATGATACTCAAAGGAGGCACACTCTATGAAATAAGTCAGGGATTCTTAATTTCAAGTTTTTCAGGAAAAAAATTTTTGAACTGTTCCTCATAAAGCCGCCGGTAGATTCCGTCTGGCCTGAGTAGCAATTCTGCGTGCGTTCCTGTCTCCACAATACGACCCTCATCGAAGACAACGATTGTGTCCGCGGACTGGACTGTTGAGAGGCGGTGGGCAATGACCAGAGTGGTTCTGCCTTTCATCAATCGCTTCAGAGCCTCCTGGATAAGGTTTTCGGATTCAGAGTCTAGAGACGAGGTCGCCTCATCCAGAATCAGAATAGGCGCATCTTTCAAGAAAGCTCTGGCCAGTGCTACCCTCTGTCTTTGTCCGCCGGAAAGTTTTGCGCCTCCTTCACCGATCTCTGTCTGATATTCTTTTGGCAACTGTTCGATAAACTCGTGGGCATTGGCCAAGACAGCAGCTGTCTGGACTTCGTCATCGCCGGCCTCCTCTTTCCCCATGAGAATGTTCTCGTAAATATTTCCAGAAA
>CAZJXZ010000173.1:0-5704 GCA_964549955.1 uncultured Eubacteriales bacterium | reverse complement strand
GAGGCAAAAACCGAAAGAAAGTGAAAGACAGAAATTATAGAGAAGTCCAATTCTCAAGTACGCACCTTGTCCTAATTTTTGCCGGAATCCTGATCCTGGGAGTTGTCATCTTTCTCTTGGGGGTATCAGTCGGGAAGAAGCAAGCTCAAATCATCAAGAAAACAGAGATATCCGCTCCAGCTGTTGTCGAACAGCCAAAAGAAGCGCCGCCCCCTTCTCCATCCTCCGGGCAAAAAGATGCGATCAGCAAAGAATTGGCCTCCCATCAGAAAGTCATGAATGAAGCTCAAAAACAAGCGCCAGCGACCCAGAAAAAGAATATTTTCTACATCCAAGTCGGGGCATTCGACACCAAAGAAGTGGCGCTCGCTTTTGCCAAAGGATTCGAGAAGAAAGGCTACAGCACCCTTGTCCTCGACCCATTTCCCTCGGATAAAAAGCCATTCTATAGGGTGAGGATTGGAGGGTTCGAAACACTGGAAAAAGCGGAAGAAGTGAAGGCCAGGCTTAAGTCGGAGGCAAAAAGGAAGGTCGATTACTTTATAACCAAGAGCTAAAACTCTGTGGCTGTCTTTCTCCTCTTCTCTTAGAAAAAAGCTGTAGAAGGTGATTTATATTGAAGAGCAGAGTCGTTGATATCTCTCTGGCTGCGTTGAGCGGAGTCCTGACAGCTCTTTCTTATCCTAAGTTCAATCTTTCCTTTTTCGCTTGGATCTCCCTCATTCCTTTTCTGGCCGTTATCCTGAAAAAAAAGCCTAAGCAATCCTTTCTCCTGGGTCTTGTGGCCGGATTCTCTTTCTATGCTGTGCTCATCTACTGGATTCCTTCTGTCCCTGCCCATTACGGCAACCTGCCTTTGGGCTTCAGCATCATTATCTATATCCTGCTCGTGCTCTTCCTGGCTCTCTACTGGGCCTTTTTTTCTCTGGTTGCCGCAAAAATCCATCAGGCCTTTCCCTGGCTCTCATTCTTCATCCTGCCCTTCATCTGGGTCTCTTTTGAATATCTTCTCACCCATATCTTCACCGGATTCCCCTGGGGACTGCTCGGCTCGAGTCAGTATTCAAACATCTATTTCATCCAACTTGCTTCCTTGACCGGAGTTTACGGACTCTCTGCAGTCCTTGTCCTTTTTCAAAGCCTGTTCATTTCTTCTATGAAATATCAAAAGAGAGCTCCTTTCTTCTCAGTCTTAGGCCTCGTGTTTCTCATTTACTTCGGAGGTTTTCTCAGCTTGAAGCTGAGCCGTCCGGCAGAGAGATCGTTTCCTGCAGCTGTCATCCAGGGAAATGTCTCCTCGGATATCTATTGGGATGTAACTCCTCTGGAAGAAACACGGCGTCTCTTCAAACACCACCTTGAACTGACGCGACTGGCTTATGAAAAAGGGTCCCGCCTGATTATCTGGCCCGAGTTCTCCGTGCCTCTCTGCTTCAGCTGCTCTGATGAGCTTAATCAGGATTTCAAAAAAGAGCTCTTCGCGCTTGTCAAGGAAAAAGGCTGCACTCTCCTTCTCGGTACGAATGAAACCACAGGTCCCCCAGGGAATAAGCTCTATCACAACACAGCCCTCTGCCTTCATCCAAACCTGAGCATGACCCAATATTACAAAATGCACCTTGTTCCTTTTGGAGAATACACTCCTTACAAGAAAATATTTTTCTTTATCGAAAAAATGACTCATGCCATCGGTGACATCACTCCTGGAACTCAACACTTTCTCCACAGCTTCGAAGGCGATAAATTCGGATCCCCCATCTGTTTTGAAATCATCTTTCCTGATTTGGTCCGAAAATTTGTCAAAAGAGGAGCGAATTTTCTGGTGACCATCACCAATGACGGCTGGTACGGAAAAAGCTCGGCGCCCTACCAGCATTTTTCGATGGCAGTTCTCAGAGCGGTGGAGAATAGACGCTATCTTCTCCGGGCAGCCACAACAGGCATAAGCGGAATCATCGATCCTTTCGGACGAATCCTGGCCAAGACTGAGCTGATGACCAGCACTTATCTCACGGGAAACGTCGTTCCTTCTCGAAGACTCACATTTTATTCAAGATACGGCGATATTCTGGCCTTCGCCAGCTTGACTTTAAGCGCGATATTCCTTATTCTGGCTGTAACAAGAAAAACTTTAAAAAGAAAAAAATGAAAGAAAAAGAATTCAAGCCGAACGTCGATCAATCCGAGCTCTTGACTCGAGCAAGAGAATCCTTCTCCAAGTTTGAAGACTTAAGAGGCTTTCTTTGACCTCAGCCAGAAAAAGGCTGAAGTCGAGGCCATAAACAAAGAGCTTTCCCAACCCGAAACCTGGAAAGACTCCAAGAAATTTCAATCCCTCCAGCAGAACAAAAAGAGATTGGAAAGAGACCTGAACTTTATTTCGGGTCTCTATGCAAAGAAAGAAGAGATTGAAGTTTTGATGGAGCTGGCCGCAGAAGGCGAAGATGTCAGCGAGGAGATGAAGCAGAGCGTTGCTTCTTTTGAAAAAGAACTGGCCGAGGCGGAAATCCAGATGCTTTTCTTCGAGGAGGATGACCATCGAGCGGCCATTTTCACCATCCATCCTGGCGCAGGAGGAACCGAATCCCAAGATTGGGCTAAGATGCTGCTCAGGATGTATCTGAGGTTTGCAGAGAGAAAAGGCTTCAAGGCTGAAATCCTTGACCTGCTCCCTGGAGAAGAAGCCGGCCTCAAGAGCGTTACAGTTCGAGTCGAAGGAGATTATGCCTATGGCATTCTAAGCCAAGAGCGAGGAGTCCATCGCCTGGTCAGAATCTCTCCGTTTGATGCCAACAAAAGACGGCACACCTCCTTTGCCGCTGTCTTTGTCTATCCTGAGGTTGAAGAGGACATAGAGGTTGAAATCAATCCCGAAGATCTCAGGATCGATACCTACCGCTCCTCCGGCCATGGCGGCCAGCATGTCAACGTCACCGACTCTGCGGTGAGGATAACCCACATCCCCACGGGCATTGTCGTCCAATGCCAGAACGAAAGGTCGCAGCACAAAAACAAGGCCACAGCCATGAAGGTCCTTAAAGCCAGGCTCTATGAATTGGAGAAGAAGGCAAGGCTCGAAAAGCGCGAAAACCTTGAGGATTCAAAGTCAGAGATTGCCTGGGGAAGCCAAATCCGTTCATACGTGCTCCATCCCTACCGGTTGATCAAAGACTTGAGGACAGAGACCGAAACCGGTGATGTGGAGAAAGTCCTGGACGGCGGCCTCGACGAATTCATCAAGGCCAACCTGCTTTTACGGAAGAGCAAAACGCGGAATGAAACAATGCCCAAGAACAAGGAAAAAAATCCTCAGCGGTTAGAGAACTAAAATTAAGGAAGCTTCCTTTTTGCCCTTTCCCACAGCTCATCCATTTCTTCCAGACTGACCTCGCCCAGATTTTTTCCTCTTCTTTTCAAGCCTTTCTCAACGAGCTCGAATCTTCTGATGAATTTTTCATTGGCCTCCTGGAGGGCGAGCTCAGGGTTGACGCCGAGAAGCCGGGAGACATTGGCCAACGAAAAGAAAATATCGCCAATCTCATCAAATATTTCCTTTTCTTTTTTTGCCTTCAGTGCTTTTTCCAACTCCAGTATCTCCTCTTTGACCTTATGCAGAGCCTCCAAGGGCTTGCTCCAGTCGAAGCCGAAGGAGGAAACACGAAGCCCTATTTGAAAAGCTTCGAGCAGTGAGGGAAGGCATTGGGCCAGGCCATCGAAGGGAGAAGGCCTCTCTTTCTCTTCTCTCTTCTGCCGCCGCCATTCTTGCCGGACTTTATTTGAAGTCATGTTTTTCTTGCGAGCAAAAACATGGGGGTGGCGGCGGACCATCTTTTGGCTTATTCCCTGCAGAACATCTGCAATGGAAAACTTCTCTTTCTCTTGATAAATTCGGGCCAAAAAAACAACTTCCATCATCACATCGCCCAGCTCCTCAACCAGAGACGACGCATCTCCGCTTCGAATCGCGTCCAGCAGCTCATAGGCTTCTTCCAGAAAATAATTCGCTACCGATTTCTCATCCTGTTCTTGATCCCAAGGGCATCCTCCCTCTCCACGGAGAGTGTCTATAATTTTGACCAACCGTTGAAATCTCTTGCCCGCTCTCTCAGCGTTTTCCATATCATACCTTCCCTTGAATTCTTTTCTTTAATATTGTATGCTTTTTCTCCATTGTTGGAAATATTCAAAACCTGAAAGAATTTCAAATCCAGCCGGTTTCAAAAAATCTTGCCGAATAAGGGGAAAAAGATGCGAGAGAAAGAAGATAAAAAAAAGAATCAAGCCGATAAGGAAAAGGCCAGGGAGATGAGGGAAATCATCCCTCCCCTTGACCTCAGCTCTCTCATCCTGCCTTTTTACACCCAGGGCATCATCAAGCTTGGACTGGCCAAAGACCCTTTCACCAACAAAGAACAAATAAACCTAGACCTGGCCAAAAGATTGATTGACTTGCTTGACCTATTGAAGGAGAGGACAGAAGGGAATCTCAGGCCAGAAGAGGAAAAATTCTTAGCTGCTTGTCTTCAACAGCTTAAAATGGCCTACATGGAGAAAGCAAAAGTAATCAAGCTGTAGTACTATGGAAGTCATTAGAGGCTTCGAAAGCTTTTCACCCACATTTCTCTCTTCAGCCGTCGCCATAGGAAATTTTGACGGCGTTCATGCGGGCCATCAAAAAATCTTAGAATCTCTGGGGAAAAAAGCTAAAGAGCTAAGCCTTTTCTCGCTTGTCCTGACCTTTTCCCCTCACCCCGAAAAAATTCTCGGGAAAAAAACAACAAAGATGATTCAAACTCTCGAGCAGAGAGTTAGAGAAATTAGAAAATTTGACATTGACTCCCTCCTCATCGTTCCCTTTGACCAAAAGTTCTCAAGCCTCTCTGCACGAGAATTCATTCAAGAAATTGTCGTCACAACCTTGAAGGCAAAATCAGTTGTTGTCGGAGAAAATTTCCGCTTCGGCAAAAACCGGGAGGGGGATATTCCCCTTCTCCGCAAGCTGGCTTCGGAGTTAAGCTTTCAAGTGCAATCCATTCCAGCCATAAAAAAGAAAGGAATGATAGCCAGCAGCAGCATCATCCGCAGCCTTCTTCAGAAAGGGCAAGTGGAAAAAGCCAATCTTCTTCTTGGGAGAAATTATGAGATAGAGGGAGAAGTGGTCAAAGGAAAGTCCCGAGGGAAACCCCTCGGCTTCCCCACGGCCAATATCGTGACAGAAAACGAAATCGTTCCTCCTGGAATCTTTGTCACCACGGCCAGCATCGAGTCAGAAACATTTCCTTCCCTGACCAATGTCGGATATTGCCCGACGTTTAACCAGAAAGAAACAAACATCGAGTCCTACATCATCGATTTCGACAGAGACCTTTACGGAAAGACGATAAGAATCGCTTTCATAAGAAAAATCAGGGATGAAATAAAGTTCAAAACTGAAGAAGAGCTGAAGGCGCAGATCAAAAAAGACCTCAAAATCGCAAAAAGCTATTTTAAATTAAAAGATTAGCAATTCTTATGACCATAATCTTTTTATGTTAGCGGAGGTTGAGTGGCGAGAAAACCGTTTGAAGGCTGAGCGGGCATGGTATACAAAAAGGGGACAGTCCCTTTTCTTGAGAGGGACTGTCCCCTTTTTGTATGAGCGAAGCCCGGAACCGAGCAGCTTTTGCCTCGCTGGGGCAAAAGCGGCGTGCTTTCGAACCACTCT
>CAZJXZ010000172.1:0-5708 GCA_964549955.1 uncultured Eubacteriales bacterium | reverse complement strand
TCGAATTCTGTCTGAAGCTCTGAGCAATTGCGGGAAAAAAGCCGTACTTCTTGAAGAGGGATTTCGGCAAGGTGGTGATTCCAATTTTCCCAACTTTCTCTCCAAAGCTGAGAGTCATTCGAAGTGTGGGGACCGGCCAAGAGAGGATTGTTGCTTCCTGCATTTTCGCTTCAAGGCGGGGAATGACCTTGAGTTCTAATCTCTCCCCTTTGCGCTCCACAAGAAAATCAAGCTCTTTCCCAGGGCTTTTTTCGATGACCTCATTGAGCTGATAATAATAAACAGGCTCTCCGTTGATGGCCAGGATGATGTCCTCGGCCTTAAACCCGGCTTTCTCGGCTGGATAGTTGGCTGAGACCTCAACCACCTGATTCAAAATCTTCCCAAAAAACCCAGCGTGCCCTGTCTCGTATCTCGTCTTGGTTTCAGTCATGAGCTGGACTGTTTCAGTGATCAGCGGGACCTTCAAGATTTCCTCTCCTCGCTTCACTTCCAGATTGATCATCCACTTCGGCTTTGTTCCGACTGCCATTTCAACATCATTCCAGGTTTTTGTCTTTCTCTTGTTGATGCTTAGAATTTCGTCGCCAACTTTTAAATCCGCACGAGCAGCCGGAGAGCCAGGCTCAATCCAGCCGATGACCGGCTTCTGATCCTGGTGCTCAAGGACGGTGACCCCGACCATGTTGACCACAGAGAACAGAACCAGGGCCAGAAAAATATTCATCACCGAGCCCATGAACAGCACTAAGAACCTCTGCCATCTCTTCTTGGCCATGAAGTCATAGGGCTTAAGCTCCCTTCCTTCGAGCGGAGCCTCCTCTCCAGCCAGAGCTTCTTCTCCAGAAAACTTGACATATCCGCCAAGAGGAATCAGGCTCACCCGATAATCCGTCTCCCTTTTTTTAAAACCAAAGAGCCTCTTTCCAATTCCCCAGGAAAAAACCTCTATCCTGATCTTGACCAGTTTGGCCATAAAAAAATGGCCGAACTCATGGACAAAGACCAGGACGCCAAAGACAATCAGAAAAGCAAGAATGGTTCCAAAAATCGAACCCATTTTTTAATACCTTTCATTCAGTAAGTTACGGGCTTTCTGCTTTTCTTCCCGGTCGACAGCAAGGATATCATCCAGATTCTCAACCTTTCTTTTTTGGTGATCTCCAACAATTCTGGTCACAATCCTGGCAATGTCGACAAATCCGATTCTCTTTTTCAAAAAAGCAGAAACTGCTATTTCGTTTGCGGCGTTAAGGGCAACCGGAAAACTCTCTCCTTCTTCCATGGACTGACGGGCAAGGCTGACAAGCGGAAATTTTTCAGCATTAACTTCAAAAAACTCTAAAGTTTTGACCCGAGCCAAATCCAGAGAAGGCGAGGACGAAAAATCTCTATCAGGATAAGTCAGAGCATACTGTATTGGAATTTTCATGTCTGTTGGACTAAGCTGGGCTAGAACCGACCCGTCGCACATCTCAACCAGAGAATGAACGATGCTCTGGGGATGAATTAAAATCTCAAGCTGCCGCGGCTCGAGTCCAAAAAGCCATTTAGCTTCGATCAGCTCCAAGCCTTTATTCATCATAGTCGCAGAATCGACAGTGACCTTTTTGCCCATCTTCCAGGTTGGGTGCTCCAAGGCCTGCTCCAGGGTCACGCTCTCCAACTCTTGCCGTGATTTGCGAAAGAATGGCCCTCCTGAAGCGGTCAGCATCACTTTCTTGACCTTATCCTTCTTTTCTTTGGCCAGACACTGGAAAATGCCGCTATGCTCGCTGTCCACTGGAATGATTTGAGTCCCGCTTTTCTTGGCCGTTGCCAGAATAAAAGAACCAGCCACGACCATGCTCTCTTTATTAGCCAAGGCGATTTTTTTCCCGACCCTGACTGCGGCCAGAGTCGGCCTCAAGCCGGCAATGCCTGGTATGGCCGAAACGACGATATCATTCTCTCTAAAACCAGCGACTTTCTCCGTTCCCTCCTCGGCGAAAACAACCTCGAGTGAACCTCCTTTGAACTTTTGCTTGAATTCCTCGGCTTCCTCTTCCCTTCCCAAAGAAACAATCTTCGGCTTGAACTTTTCGACCTGAAGCTTAAGAAGCTTAGTGTTGCACCCTGCAGCCAAGCCCACCACCTTAAACCTGTGGCTGAGCTTTTCGATGACTTCAAGGCTGCTGCGGCCGATCGAGCCGGTTGAGCCGAGTATGGATACATTTTCCATCTTATCTCAGAAATTCAACTCCAGAAAAATTTTATCAGATAATAAAAAAACGGTGTGCCCAGGATAAGACTGTCCATTCGATCCAGAACGCCTCCATGACCGGGAAGAACTTTCGAGGAATCCTTGACTCCCACCGCTCTTTTGAACAGAGATTCCAGAGGGTCGCTGAGCTGAGCCACGGCGTGGACAAGAATGCCGGAAAGCAGGGCTTTCCAGAGGGGGATGCTTTTCAGAAAGGTCTGCTGCGCCAGCAGAGCTCCCAGGACAGCAAAGAGTATGCCGCCAAAACTTCCTTCCCAGGTCTTGCGCGGACTGGCCATAGGCACCATCTTCTTTCTCCCCCAGAGTTTTCCAAAAAAATAGGCCCCGGTATCGCCCAAAAAAATAACGGCGAATAGAAAATAAATGTAAAAAGGGCCTCTCTCTTCTCTCAAAGGATAAAAAAAGTTTAAGGTAAAACTCAAGTATAAGGGCCCGAAGAGTGTTAAAGACACAGACGCGGGAAAAGTGACAAGTTTCTCCAGGCGGTTAAAGGTGATGACATAATAAAGGCCAGAAAGGAAAAGACAGAGGAAAAGAGCGAGCTCGAAAGAAAAGCTTTCAAAGTAGAAGGAAGTGCTGATGATCAAAGCCAGGAGAACCCCGAGAGCTTTCTGAGGAAAGAGCTTTTTCAAGCGGAAGAGGTTGTAAAACTCGAAAAGGGAGGCCAGAATTATAATCTGCAGAAAAAGGAAAAAGCCAAGATGGGGGGAGAACTGGATAACCAAGAAAACAAGAATCAACAAGACAAGGGCAGTGGGGACTCTTTTCCGAAGGCTTCGCAGGCTCATCTTTTATGAATAAAAATAAAAAATTTCTCGACAACAAACAAATCTGCTTTCCTCGAGGGAAGGTATCCTCAAACGATATTAATTATGCTTGTCATGAGGATAAATATCTCCGAACCTCCTTTCTCTCTTCTGATAATCAACAAGAGCTTGGAGCAGGTGTTTTCTGCGGAAATCAGGCCACAGCTCGGGAGTGATCCAGATTTCAGAGTAAGCGATCTGCCACAATAAGAAATTTGATACTCGAAGCTCTCCGCTCGTTCTGATCAGCAAATCAGGGTCAGGAACCTCGGCGGTGTAGAGATATCGAGAGAATTTTTCCTCGTCGAGACTTTCTATCTCAATATTATCTTTAGATATTTTTTTGACTGCCTCCACAATCTCATCCCGCCCACCATAGCTGAGAGCCATGATGACCGTCAGCCCGCTGTTTTTTTCGGTCAGCTCTCCAACCCTTTCCAACTCCCTTCTCACCGAAGCCGGGATTCTCTCAATCTGGCCGATGACCTTTAAGCGGAGATTGTTTTTAACCAGGACTTTGTCTTCCTTCTTGAGATAATCTTCGAGAAGTCTCCAGAGAGTTGTAACCTCATGTTT
Source organism: uncultured Eubacteriales bacterium (assembly GCA_964549955.1). Lineage (GTDB taxonomy): Bacteria > Acidobacteriota > Aminicenantia > Aminicenantales > Aminicenantaceae > CAZGMN01. The sequence continues at coordinate 2,063 of CAZJXZ010000172.1, read as the reverse complement.
TGGCCTTTTCCAGTTCTCTTTAGAAAAAGCATACAAAGTCAGGAACTTGATTCCCAGCCGAGCGCATATCTCCACCACTTCTCGGACAGACTTGGCTCCAGCCCTATGACCCTCTATCCGGGGCAGTCTTCTCTTTTCAGCCCAGCGGCCGTTCCCATCCATAATCACAGCGATATGCCGAGGAAGGCGGGAAAAGTCGAGTTGTTTGACCAGCAGCTCTTCTTCGCTGCCAGGCTTTATGGACCCTTCAAGATTGGCGTTCATGGGTCAATTATAGGGGCTTGCTTGCGAATTGTCAAAAGCAGCACTCGAGCCATCAAAAAATCTTATCCGAGTCTAGACCTCTTTCCAAGTATCTGCTAATCTATTGATTTTAAGAAAGAGAAGACAAAAATGTGCTTAGGAATTCCGGCCAAAGTCATCGAGCTCGATGAATCTAGCCAGGGAAAAGTTGATTATCTGGGGACAAAGGTCAGGACAAACTTTTCTCTCCTCGAAAATGTCAAGGTCGGAGATTGGGTCATCGTCCATGCCGGATTCGCCATCTCCAAGCTGGATGAAGAAGAGGCAAAGGAAACCCTCTCCCTACTCAGAGAAATGGCCAGCAAGCAGGAGGACGAAAATAGTTAAGAAAAGTAGAAAGCCAGGGCCTGCCAAGCCGAGCAGAAGAGGCGAGAGAACTGATTTTCAACTGGAAGAGACTAGGGATAAGAAAGTCATTCAAGCGCTCCTCAAGGAAATAGAAAAAGACACTCGGACATTCTCTTCCCCGGTGCGAATCATAGAAGTCTGTGGAACTCACACCATGACTGTCCATAAATACGGCTTAAAAAGCCTGCTGGAGCAGGCCGGAGCGGAGATGATTTCAGGCCCTGGGTGTCCGGTCTGCATCACTCCCAATGAAATCCATGAGGCGGCTATAGAGTTGGTCACGGAAAATTCGAATTTTATTCTGGCCACATTCGGAGACATGACCAGAGTCCCTACCAGGAAGGATTCTCTCCAAAAAGCTGCAGCGGCTAAAGGCTCGCTGCTCAAAATCGTCTATTCACCCCAGGAAACTCTTGAGATTGCCAGAGCAAACCCGGCAAAGAATGTTGTTTTCTTTGGAGTCGGGTTCGAAACCACCATCCCTGCCATCGCCCTGACTGTCAGAAAAGCCTTTGAGCAAGGTCTCGCCAACTTCTCCCTCCTTTCTGCGCTCTGGCTTATTCCTCCGCCTCTGAAGGCCATAGTCGATGCAAAGGAAATAGCGATTGATGGCTTTCTCTACCCGGGCCATGTCAGCGCTATAATCGGAGAAAAACCTTATCAATTTATAGCTGAGGAATACAAAATCCCGGGCGCAATCTGCGGCTTTGAGCCCAGCGATATCCTGCTCGGCATTCTATCGATAATCGAACAAATCAAAGAAAGGAAAGCCGTTGTCGCCAACGAATATACAAGAGTGGTCAGGCCTGACGGCAATCCAAAAGCTTTAGCCATCATGGAAGAAACGCTGGAAACAAAGGACGCATTCTGGAGAGGCTTGGGTTTGATTCCCCGCAGCGGGCTGAGGCTCAAAAAGAAATACAATGCTTTTGATGCAGAAGCAAAATTCAAGCTGAAGATAGAGGCAGGGAGCAGCGACCTTCCGGGCTGCCGCTGCGGAGAAGTCCTGAGAGGGCTCGTCTCCCCGCCTCAATGCCCTCTTTTTGGCGAAAAGTGCAATCCTGATTTTCCCCACGGACCATGTATGGTCTCTTTTGAAGGGGCTTGTCTCGTGCATTATAAGTACAGCGATAGAGTAAAAGAATGAAAAAAATAAGCCTGGAACTGGGAAGCGGCGGCAAGCTGATGAGGGACTTTATCGCTCAGCAGATTGTCAAGAACTTCAAGAATCCCTTTCTGGATGAACTCTTTGACTCTGCTCTTCTTCCACAGCAAACAGCTTTCACTTCCGATAGTTACGTTGTCGATCCCATCTTCTTCCCTGGAGGGGACATCGGCAGCCTTTGCGTCAACGGCACGGTCAATGACCTTGTCGTCTCAGGGGCTGAGCCGAAGTATCTATCCCTTTCCTT
>CAZJXZ010000171.1:0-5803 GCA_964549955.1 uncultured Eubacteriales bacterium | reverse complement strand
GGCGGGGTTGTGGGTGAAATCGAAGCCCCGATCAGAGCTATCGGCGAGATCAAACCTCCCCGATGCATTAGAGAAGTCAAGCCTCTCTATCCTGAGATTGCGCGTCAGGCGAGGGTGGAAGGTGTGGTCATTGTCGAAGCAGTCACCGACATCTATGGAAGAGTGCAGACTGTGAAGGTTCTCAAGTCTATTCCTCTCCTCGACCAGGCTGCTGTTGACGCTGTTCGCCAATGGCTCTATGAGCCGATGATCATCAACGGCCGGCCCAGAGGCGTTATCTTCACTGTGACTGTCAGATTTACGTTGAAATAAAAAAGCTTTAAATGGCTTTCTAACATAAAAAGGAGGTACGTAAAAATGCAAGTTAGCTTGATTGACCTGTGGAATCAAATGGGAGATGTGGCTAAAACCGTTGCGATCATCCTGATTGGTCTATCAGTTGTTTCCCTTTACCTCTTAATTGAAAGATTGGTTGTGTTCGCCAAAGCTAAGTCGAAATCAAGAGATATCGCTCCTAAGCTTGCGGACATGTTGAAGAACGGCCAAATCAAGGAAGCCCTTGAGCTGTCTTCCAAAAAAGAGAACAAAGGGAGCCATTTAGCCCGGGTGACTGCTGCTGGTATCACAGAATTCTTGGAAGGGAAAGAAGCAAGGCTCAACATTGAAGAACAGATTGGAACCGCCCAGAGAGGCTGTGAGAGAGCTTCGACAATATTCACCCAGGAGCTGAAAAGAGGACTAACCATCCTGGCCACAATCGCCACCTCTTCCCCGTTCATCGGTCTATTCGGGACAATCTTTGGCATCATCAATGCTTTCCGCGCCATGGCTGTGACAGGCTCTGGAGGAATCGGCACAGTTGCTTCGGGAATCGCCGAAGCACTGATAACAACTGCTTTCGGCATTCTGGTGGCTGTTATTGCCCTCTGGTTCTACAATATCTTAAGCGGAAGGATTGAAGTCTTCGGCGCTGAAATGTCAAACACCAGCAGCCAGATCGTCGACTATTTTATGCGAAAATCAGAGGAAAGAGCATAATAAAAGCTAAAATGGAAGGTATGAAAAGAGGAAGAATATGGCGGTATCAATAAATAAGGGCGAGGAAATAAAGTCCGAGCCTAACGTTGTTCCTCTCTGTGATGTCCTCCTCGTGCTTCTGATTATCTTCATGATTGCGACTCCTCTCATTCACAAAGGAGTCGATGTTACTCTCCCCTCCGCCCTTAACACGATAAACATGCCTCAGACCCTTGAGGTCATCCTTTCGATCAAGAGAGACGGCACATTGTTCCTTAAGGAAGCACAAGTCACGAAAGAGAATCTTCCCACAGCGGTTCAAGAAGCGCTATTAAATGCAACCGATAAAAGGCTTTACCTCAGAGCCGATGAGGAATTGAATTTTGGAAACATCGTCGAGATCATCCAGCTTCTTGAAGAGGCAGGAGTAGAGGTCGTGGGGATTATCACTGAACCCAAGACAGAGAGAGGAAAAGGTTAATTAATTCTCCTGAGAATTTATTCCTTCCTTGAGGAGCCAAGAGGAAGGGCAAGATAACGCTCAAGACTTTCCTTTCCTCTTGGCACCCATCCTATAACATCTCGCCAGATATCGTCGTTTTCCATACAGAGATAAAGCCGAATCTTTTGCCCTCCCCACTTTTTTATGAAGCCAACAATCTTTTTATAGAGTTCAAGGCGAAGAGGTCTAAAATACCTTAGTTTTCCATCTTTGCCCTTTACGAATTCGTCATAGACGAGCTTTGTTTTGGGAAACCTGGCCAAGATAATTGTTTTCAAAACAGGAACAAACCTTAGACTGCCAAGGCTTATCCATGAAATCCGGGCAGGGTCAACAGCTTTCAGCAGACTCTTGACAACCTCTTCGTAATCCTTTTCCCAGCCAGGGTAGCGAATGATGGGGTCAAAATGAAAGGCGACCCAAAACCCTTTTTCTGAAACTCTCCTTGCCGCATTGATTCTCTGCTCAACAGCAGGAGCCCCCTTTTCTTCCCTGTCGGCTATTCTGGATGAACTCAAAGACCAGGCGATGACAACATTTTGAGCCGGCTCAGCCTTTAAAATATTTTTTATGTTAACAGTTTTTGTCTTAAGCTCGAGCAGGGCATTTTCCTTTCCTTTGAAGTAGGAAATTAAATCTGAGGAATTCTCGGTCAAGTGGTCTATGGCCAAGGAATCGGCAAGTTCACCTGTTCCGATACGGATAGCCTTCTTTCCTTTTTTTTCTAAAAAATTGTCAAGCTCTCTCCACAAATCTTCAATGTTGACATGGACGGTAATCATGGGATTGGCCAAATACTGCTGAAGCACACAGTAGCTGCAGCTCAAGGGACAATTGAGGTTGAGGTTGATGATGTAATAATTACAGCCCAGGTAATGGGGAGTGCATGGGCAGGGCTTGATGAACTTTCCTTTCTGACGGGTCAGCAGGAGGTATTTCTTCTCCTCGCTAGGCTCATCCCTTGCCTCTTTAATCTCTTCAATCAAATCCTGCGGATGGTTGATGACCTCTACGGGAACTCGGCTTGCGTTTTTCAGGATTCTTCTGGTTAGGGGAAAATTCAGACTTCCTTTCTCGATAAAGATTTTTTGAGGAAAATATTCTGTTCCAGACATTGAGGGTTATTTGAATTTGAACAACTCGGAAAATTCTCTTCTTGAGGCCAATTCCTCGAGCCTAAGAAGGCTGGCCCTAAATTCCTGCTGACTTTCAAAATTAAAAGTCACAGAAAGTCTCTTTTCCTCAAAAAACGGCGAAGGATTGAGAGCTATCTCTCTGGGCCAGCGCAATTTTTTTCGCAATGAGTCAAAAGATTTTTCCCAAGAGGAAAGAGTCGGATATCTTTTCTTCTTCAAGACAAGTCTGATTTTCTCAGCTCGCTGAAAGGAAGATAATCTTGGAGAACCCAGAATATCCTTAATCTCGCCTGAAGCCAGGATTTTTCGGACTGGATGCCCGTCTCGCCTTGAAACTTCCTTTAAGCTTTCGACAAATTCTGTCACTTTGTTCTGGCTTAAGCCTGAAACCAAGGGCAATATCTGTTTTCTTTCTGAAGAGGAAAATTCCGTAAAGAGTTTAGCCAAAGGGAACGGAAAATTTCTTCGATGAATGATTTTTTTCAGCTCGGATTCGAACCGGAAAAAGGCTAGGTAGGAATCAAAGTGAAACAGAGTTTGAGGGATGTCGAGCAAAGGCAGATATTGACGGACAATTCTCTTTTCATCCTCGCCGAATTTTTTCAGCCTGGCAAGGATTTCTGCTTTTTCAATCAAGCTGAATTCTCTTGCCGCCAAGTTTTCATAAAAGGCCAGCAAAAAAGTTTCTAGCTCGCCCTTTCCTGGGATGACAAGGACAGGAATGGGAGAGAAAGAGAGGCTGAGGCAAGCCATGACTCTTTTCCATCCTGAGACAAGGATGAAACGCCCCTCCCTTTGAGTGACAAGTGGAGGATTGAGCAGCCCGACTTCCTTGATGGAAGCGGCCAATTTATCCAGAGAAAAAAAATAAGATATCCTGAACCTTTCATCCTTGAGATCGATTTCTTTTAGCGATAGTTTTTCCCTTTTCATGCCTTCTATTTTAAAAGATAAAAAATTAATAAAAAAGCCTTATCGGCAAATATTTTTTCAGGGGCAAAAGCGGCGTGCTTTAGAGCCACTTAGCCCGAGCCGTTTCTTGTCTCGAAGCTCTTTTTCTGTTATCTTGAATCACCGAAGTCATGCCCAAGCTGAATGAAAAAGCAATTGTCAAGCCAGAGCCATGGAAAGGCTTTGACCGGAAAGATGTTGTCTATTTTCCTTTCGATTCTCCTTCAAGAATCATCCAAAAAACTCTAAAAAAATCTTCCCTCAAGGAAATAGATATTGGCTTTTTAGGGAGGCTCTATCTTCTAAAAAACAAAGCTGCTCTCTACCACTCCATGAGCGCCCCTTTGGCCGTTCTCTGCTTGGAAAGCCTCATCGCCTCCGGGGCAAAGAGAATCCTTCTTCTCGGATTCTGCGGCTCCCTCCACCCAAGTTACAAGATTCTGGACGCAGTCAGCATTTCCAGGGCTTTGTCGGAAGAGGGAACCTCGAGACATTATCTTCCCCAACAAAGATTTTTTCATCCATCCCCGACACTGAAAAATGGAATTGGGGATATTCTCCGGCAAGCATCCCTCCCCTTTCTCCGCGGAAGCGTGGTCTCCACTGACGCTCCTTATCGGGAAACAGAATCCTGGCTGAAAAAGATGCAGAAAAGAAAAATAGGTTTGGTCGATATGGAGACCTCAGCTGTATTTGCTCTGGCCAAATTCCGCAGAATCGAAGCTGCGGCTCTGCTCGTAGTCTCTGACGAGCTATGGGATAAAACCTGGAAAAAAGCATTCAGCCAGCCTGAGCTGGAAAAGAAAATTAAAAAATATTTTTTGCCGTTTATCAACAAGACCTGGGCCGAATGACTTGAGGTTGAAGCCCAAATCTGAAAAAAACCAGCAGAATCAAGGGAAAGGGTCAAAAGGTCAAGCAAGGAAAGAGCGGAAGCGTCAAACTCATGACAGAAGTCCCCAGACAAAGGCTGAGCAAAGAGCAGGAAGGTGAAAGATGAAGCCAAAGGTGCTGATCACACACAAAACTTTTCCCGAAGCCCTTCGCTATCTAGAAGAGCACACAGATTATGAAACAGGTTTTAGGGATAGAACCTTGAGAAAGCAAGAGATCATCAAAAAAATTGCAGACAAGGAAGGACTTCTTTCACTCCTCACCGATAATCTTGACAAAGACGTCATCGATTCTGCACCCCGCCTTAAAATCATCGCCAACTGCGCTGTTGGCTATGACAACATCGATATCGCCGCTGTTCAAAAAAGGGGAATCCTTGTCACCAACACCCCTGGTGTCTTGACAGAAGCAACAGCCGACCTGACCTGGGCCCTCATCTTGGCTGTTGCCAGAAGAATCCCCCAGGCCGACAGATTCACCCGTGAGAAAAGGTTCAAAGGCTGGGCGCTGGACCTTTTTCTTGGAAAAGAAATCAGGGGAAAACGCCTGGGAATAGTGGGCATGGGCAGGATTGGCAGGGCCGTTGCCTTGAGGGCCCAGGCTTTCGCTACAGAAACAGTCTATTCCGACCCCAAACGCCTGACTGCAGAGGAGGAGAAAAAATATAAAGCCTTTTTTCTTCCTTTAGACGAGCTTCTCTTGAAATCTGATATCGTCACCATCCATGCCGCGCTTACTCCTCAAACGGTCCATCTGATTTCAAGGAAAAAAATCAGCTTGATGAAAAAAGACGCGATTCTGGTCAATGTCGCCAGAGGCCCGATTATCGATGAGAAAGCGCTGGCCGAAGCGCTGGAAAAAAAACGGCTTTGGGGAGCCGGCCTGGATGTCTACGAAAGAGAGCCCAAGGTCCAGGAGAAAATCTTATCCCTGGGGAATGTCGTTCTCCTTCCTCACATCGGAAGTGCCACCTGCGAAACAAGGCTTAAGATGGCCATGACCGCGGCACGGAACTTAGTCCAGGGCCTGCAGGGAAAACGGCCAGATAATCTTGTTTCTTAATCAAGCCCGAATCAAAGAGATGGGATTTTCGCCTTTGCGGTCAGCTTTGCCGCCAGTATCTACCTTGCTCACCGGGCTGCGCTGGTCAACCCTGTCAAAGCCCTCTGCCAGGATTGAGCCCGGCAGTCAGGCAATCGGCGATCTGTGTCTGGATAGAGCCTCAAGCTGTTTATTTATTTTGATAATAGAGGTATCGCCGAGTCATGACGATGGTTTTCCCGGTTTCCAAGTCTCCCCCGCC
>CAZJXZ010000170.1:0-5803 GCA_964549955.1 uncultured Eubacteriales bacterium | reverse complement strand
TGTCTGCCTTCAAGAATACGCCGAGCAAGGACCTGGCCATTTCCTGCCGCATCTTCACCCGCAAGGCCTGCCAGCGCATCGCCCTCGAAGCATTCAACTACGCCCGCAAGTTCGGATACAAGAGCGTCACAATCTGTGAGAAGCCGAACGTCGTCCGCGAAACCTCAGGAATGATGCTGGCTGAAGCCCAGAAGATAGCCCAGCAGTTTCCTGAGATTGCGCTCTGGGAGACAAACATCGATGCCCAGATGATGTGGCTCAACAAGAATCCTGAGGATTATGGGGTCATCGTCTCCGGAAACATGTTCGGAGACATCGTCAGCGACGCCTTTGCCGGGCTTGTTGGAGGCCTGGGCTTTGCCAACAGCGCCAACATCGGAGAAACCTGCGCCATCTTCGAGCCAACTCACGGCTCAGCGCCGAAGTATGAGAACCTCAGGCCGTCGATCGTCAATCCTATAGCCATGATTCTGAGCGCCTGCTTGATGCTGGATTATCTTGGCGAGGAAGAAAAGGCAAGGAGAATACGGAAGGCTATCGCAGCTGTCGTCTCCGAAGGCAAGGTTCGCACCTACGACATGATGCGGCTTGTCGGAGGGCCTGATGTTATCTCCAAGGGTGCGGCATCGACGGCACAAATGGCAGAGGCTATCATCGCCAAATTATGACGGCTTAAATATTTTTAAATCTCTCTCGCAGAGAGGATGAAGATGAAAGATAAGATTGAAAAGCTCTTCAGCAAACAGCTGGCAAAAATCAAGGACCTCAAACTGAGGAATAAAGTTGTCGAAGTCTGGGCCAATGCGGCAAAAAAGGGAGGCTGGAAGCCAGAGGAACTGGAAGGGATACCTTTTACTCTCTTGACCCAGGCTAAGGGAATAAACTTGATCGAGCATACCATCGCTGTGACTGAAGGGGCATTGGGGCTGGCTGAGGCCATGATGAAAAATTACAGAGAAATGCCTTTTGAGGTCAATCTCGATTGGCTTGTGGCCGGCGGCCTGCTCCATGATGTGGGAAAGCTTCTGGAATTCGAGAAGACAAAGGACGGGAAATACAAAAAAAGCTATGAAGGCAAATGCGCCCGTCACCCTGTTTCCGGTGCAATTCTTGTGGCTCAAGCCGGAATGCCTGACGAAATCATCAATATTGTTGCCTGCCATGCCAAGGAAGGAGAAGGCCGGCCGCAGAGAATCGAGACTGTGCTCATCCATCAGGCTGATTTTGCCACCTTCGACCCGATGGTCATGCTGGAAAAAGGGCTGCTCATCGTCTGATGTAATTTAGAAAAAAGATGAAAAAAAGCAAATCAGGAAAAACAATAATCGAAAAAATAATCTCGAACCACGCTGGCCAGGCTGTGAAACCGGGAGATATTGTCGACATGGCTGTTGATGTGCGGATTGCCCGCGACTTCGGAGGCGCCAACGTTGTCAAAAATATGGAACAAAACCGCCTGAGCGTGGCTGACCTGGCAAAGACGTTCTTCACCTTCGACTGCAACCCAGGAGGCTGTCTGCAAAGCTACACGGTCAACCAGCAGCTCTGCCGGGAATTTGCTCTGAAAAACGGAATCAGGGTCTATGATATCGACGCCGGCATCGGAACTCATCTGGCCATCGACGAAGGGCTGGTCTGCCCGGGGGAAACGCTCGTTTCCACAGATTCACATGCCAACCTTGTCGGCGCCATCGGAGCCTTTGGCCAGGGAATGGGTGACCAGGATATGGCCTATGCCTTTGCCAGAGGAAAGGTCTGGTTTGAAGTTCCGGCGACTGTCAAGATTGTCCTTAGAGGAAAGCCTTCTGCTCTGGCAACTGCGAAAGATGTTATTTTAGCTGTTCTCAAAGAATTCGGAGCAAACGGGCTTCTCGGCTATGCAGCTGAATACTATGGAGAATACAGCGAGAAGCTCGGCCTTTCAGGAAGAATTACCGTGGCCTCGATGGCGACTGAAATGGGGGGAATCTGCAGCTTCTTCCCTCCGAGCGAGCCGATCATCCGCTACTCGAGGAAGGTGAGCAAGAGGGCTTTTAAGCCTGTCCATGCAGACAGGAGCGCAGAATATAAAGAAGTGAGAGAAATCAATATCGAAGATTTAGGTCCTCTCATCTCCAGGCCAGGCCATCCTGAGGACGTGGTCTCTGTCACTGAGGTTCAGGGTCAGAAAATCGGCTCTGCCTTTATCGGTAGCTGCACCAACGGCCGAATCGAAGACCTCCGTCTTGCCGCCAAGATTCTGAAGAACAGGAAAGTCGCTCCTGGAGTCGTCCTGAAGATTGTTCCAGCCACGGACAAAATCTGGCGGCAAGCATTAAAGGAAGGCCTAATCACCATCTTCAAGCAAGCAGGAGCCCTGGTGGGAAACGCCGGATGCGCTGGCTGCGCAGAGGGACAGATCGGCCAGAACGGGCCGGGCGAGGTGACGGTCAGCAGCGGCAACCGCAATTTTGCCGGAAAGCAGGGAAAGGGCGACGTCTACCTCTGCTCCCCTGCCACGGCTGCGGCTTCGGCTCTGGCCGGCGAGATAACCACTGTCGATAGAATTCCCAAAACTCCAAAACTTTTCGCCGTTCCCAAAAGAATTGAAAAGCCTGTGAGCAGGCGGCCGCAGGAATACATAAAAAAGCCGACAAGAATTCGAGGCAGAGTCTGGGTTGTCAAAAAAGACAACATCGACACCGACATGATCTACCATAACAAATATCTGACCGTGACCAAGATTGAGGAGATGGGCCAGTACGCATTCAGCAACCTTGAAGGCTTCGAGGATTTTCCCCGAAAAGTCAAGAAGGGAGATATCATCGTCACCGGCAAAAATTTTGGCTGCGGCTCGAGCCGGCAGCAGGCTGTCGACTGCTTCAGGTCACTCGGCGTGGGAATGATCATCGCCGAGTCCTTTGGCGCTATTTACGAGAGAAATGCCATAAACTCGGGCTTTCCGCTGATGAAAGCCGCAGAAATCGAGAAATTGAACCTGAAAGACGGCGATGAGCTCGAAGTCGATTTTCTGAGCGGTGAGATTAAAAAAATCGCAAGCGGTGAAACTATCAAAGCCTCGTCCTTCTCCAAAGTCCAGCTTGAGATTTTCGAGCGCGGCGGCCTCTTGCAATAAAAAAGCTTTAAGTTATACGATATTTGGGAATGACTTCGGAGGTGCGATATGAACTACCGAGCTGAGGCCGGGAAAAAAGAGACAGCATCGGATTGTTGGCTGCGCCTCGAGATAAAAAAGAAAGGGGGAATCAGGATTGACCTGAAGAGCAAGGTCAAATCCATGTACGGAGAGGCGATAAAAACGACGGCAGAAAGAATGATGAAGTTCTTCGAAATTGAAAACGCCCTTCTCTCCATCGAAGACAGCGGCTGCCTTCCCTTTGTCCTGACATCAAGGATCGAAGCGGCTGTCAAAAAGATTTTCCCCCAGAAGAAGCGGGAATTTCTGCGGCCGCTCATTCCACAAAATCTCTACCAGGTGAAGCGCGATAAGCCGCGGCGCAGCCGGCTCTATGTTCCCGGAGACCAGCCGCGGCTGATCATCAACGCCGGCCTCTACCAGCCTGACGGCATCATTCTCGACCTTGAAGACTCAGTCGCTCCTTCAGAAAAAGAGTCGGCCCGGTTCATCGTCAGGAATGCTCTGCGTGAAGTGGACTTTCTCGGCGCAGAAAGGATGGTGCGTATCAATCAATTGCCGATGGGTATTAAGGACTTAGAGTATATCGTCCCCCATGGCGTGCATACTGTGCTCATTCCCAAATGCGAGGACGAGGAGGCGGTCAAGGACGTCGACACCTATGTCCAGTCTCTGCGCTCCCGGAATAAAGTTAAGCATGAGGTCTACCTGATGCCGATCATCGAGAGCGCCCTGGGAGTGGTCAATGCTTACCAGATTGCCGCAGCTTCGCCGAACAATGTCGCCCTGACCATCGGGCTCGAAGACTTTACGGCTGATATCGGCGTTGAAAGAACTCTGGAGGGAAAGGAAAGCTACTTAGCGCGGCTCCAGGTTGTGCTTGCAGCAAGAGCAGCCGGAATTCTGCCTATCGACAGCGTCTTTTCCGACGTGGCTGATGAGCAGGGATTGAGGAAAAGCTCCCTTGAAGCCAAATCCCTCGGCTTTGAAGGAAAAGGCTGCATCCATCCTGGGCAGATAAAGATTGTCCATGAAGCTTTTGCTCCGAGTGAGACTGAAATCGAGCGGGCAAAAAAAATATACCTTGCCCTTGAAAAAGCGCAGAAAAAGAAAAGCGGAGTCGTGGCTCTGGGGAGCAAGATGATCGACCCGCCTGTGGTGAAAAGAGCAGAAAGAATCCTGAAACTTGCCATCCAGAATAAACAGATTTCTGCAAACTGGAAGAAGGAGGACAAGGATGAAGGGAAAGATTAACGCTGCAGGCCGAAGGATACCGGAAAAGATAAACGATAAGCCAGTCATCCCTTTCCGCGGTGTTGGCAAATATATACCTAAGGGCCGCAAGGCTTCTCCACCCCTCGTCTCCTGCGCCAGGTATCCCAGGAATGGGAACAAGGTCGTCTCCAGCCTGAGGGAAGCGCTCAAAAGGGCAGGGCTGCGGAAAGGGATGACTATCTCCAGCCATCATCATTTCCGTGATGGCGATAAGCTGGCTAACAAAGTTTTTGACATTGCGGCTGATATGGGAGCGAAAAACCTGAGGTGGTTTCCCAGCGCTTCGTTTCCCTGCCACGAGCCGATCATCGAGCACCTGGAATCCGGTGTCGTCCATCACATCGAAGGCAGCATGAACGGGCCGCTCGGGGAATTCTGCTCGCGGGGCAAGATGAGGGGGCAAGGAGTCTTGCGCTCTCACGGCGGCCGCTACCGGAGCGTCCAGGATGGCGAAGTCCATATCGACATTGCGGTCATCGCCGCGCCGACTGCAGACCCTTTCGGAAATGCCAACGGACTTTTCGGAAAATCGGCCTGCGGGCTGCTCGGCTTTGCCCTGGCCGATTCTCAATACGCCGATAAAGTCATCGTCGTCACCGATAATCTTGTCCCGTTTCCCTGCGTTCCCTGGCAGATTCACGGAAACTATGTGGATTATGTGGTGGTCATGGATGAAATCGGAGACCAGAGCAAGATTATTTCAGGGACAACCCAAATCACCCGAAGCCCTGCCCGGCTCTTGATCGCCGAGTATGTGGCCCGCTTCATCAAAGAAGCAGGAATCATGAAAGATGGATTCTCCTTCCAGGCAGGCGCAGGCGGCACAGCCCTGGCATTTGTCAAGTATCTGAAGGAGTACATGAAAGAGGCGAATGTCAAGGCGCGGTTTGTCAGAGGAGGAAGCACAAAGTATCTGGTTGAGCTGCTGGAGGAAGGCCTGACCGATTATATCCTTGACGGGCAGACTTTTGACCTGGAGGGAATAAGGTCGATGAGGGAAAACCCGAATCATGTCAACACCAGCCCCTTCACCAGCTATAACTATCACGGCAAGGGGAATTTCGCCAGCATGGTCGATGCCATTGTCCTGGGAGCAACTGAAATCGATGTCCATTTCAACGCCAATGTCGTCACCCATTCCGACGGAATGCTCCTCCACGGAATCGGCGGCTGGCAGGATTGCCTCTTCTCCAAATGCACTATCCTGGCTGTTCCTTCCTTCCGCGACCGAATCCCGGTCATCGTCGATAGAGTCACGACTCTCTGCGGGCCTGGCGAGCTCATCGATGTCGTTGTCACCGAGAAAGGAATCGCCGTAAATCCCCGCCGCAAGGACTTGCTCAGGGCGCTCAAAGGCTCGAGCCTGCCCATAAAGTCCATCAGAGAAATCAA
>CAZJXZ010000169.1:0-5858 GCA_964549955.1 uncultured Eubacteriales bacterium | reverse complement strand
TCCCTATGAAGGTTTGTCCTTTGAGGAGCAACTCACAAGGTATGCGGAGCTTTTGGCTCAATTAGATAATATAAGAAAAGTTGATTACCAGAAATTCTTAGAGTTCGCAAGAATTTTAAGAAACAAGGAAGGCCAGAAGTACGTTTTTGTCTTCTATCAAAGGGAATTTATTCCCAAAATTGAGCCAAAGATATTGAACCAATACATAAGCCTCTATCAAGACAGGCCTGATGTGCTTCATACTGTGACCCAGATTTTTGAATTTTACAGAAGAGAGATAAATATCGATGTCAATCAGCTTAAAGAGACCTATGCTGATTCTTCGGTCTCTATTCATTTTCTGTTTATCACTACGCCGAGAAGGTATGTTTACGGAGTTAGTATGGAGGAGCAGTCTGAGGATATTTATGCCGCCTTTAATGAAATGGCGGAAGCCACTGGTGGATTTTCTGATAATTCTGCAAACCCTGCTTCTTTATTCAAAAAGGCCCTTAATTCTTCTGAGAATTACTATCTCCTTTATTATTCGCCCGAAAGCTATAAAAAAGATGGAAGCTTCAGGGAGATAAAAGTAAATGTGAAGAATGGTGATTATAGACTCACCCACCGCGCCGGCTATTTTGCCGATTAACTAAGTTCGCCTTATTATCTTTTTTAACAGTTTTTTCCCCTCTTTATTTGACATCAGAAGTTCGCTTTGCTATAAGCTCAAAAGCAGAGAGAAGTGTACGCTAAAAAAAATTATTTCAGGGGGAAACATGAGAAGATTTATTTATTATTTTTTTGTGTTCTCAATCATGGCCGGTTTTATCTTTGGCGGTGGCGAAGTGTATGAAAAAGAGAAGCTCTATGATTCGGGAAAAATCAAGGAGTTCAGCGGGCAAGAGTTGAAGACTATTGCCTTTCCCATCGGTGGACTGGGCACAGGAAACATCACTCTTGGAGGAAGAGGCGAAATCAGGGAGCTTGAGATTTTTAACAGGCCTGATAAAGGGAAAAGTCCTGAATTCACTTTTTTCTCCCTCTGGGCAAAGGAGGAAGGCAAAGAAGCGGTGGCCAAGATATTGGAGCGCGAGTTCGCTCCTCCTTACGTGGCCTGGATGGGAATTCCCAGGAGCGAGCTTCCCGGAATCTCTCGTTTCAAAGAAGCAAGATTCAGAGGTGAATATCCTTTTGTTTATCTGCTGCTCGAAGACAATGCTGTGCCGGTGGGCGTGGAACTGGAAGCCTACAACCCTTTCATTCCCCTCTCACCAGAGAAGAGCGGGATTCCGGCGGCAATTTTTGGCTGGAAGATCAAGAACAATAGAGATTCCGGGGTCGCTGTTTCTCTGGCCTTCAGCATGCTTAATCCCATAAAGACAGCGGATAAAAGCGGGCGGAGGGGTTTTGGTAAGAACCTCAATCAGTATATCGATGACGGAAGATTCAGGGGAATCAAGATGAGCTCCAAAAGAGTCGATACCGAGTCCACGGATTACGGCAGCATAGCCTTTGTCACCTCCGAGAAAGATATCGATGTCCAGACAAGATGGTTCAGAGGAGGGTGGTGGGATGATGCTCACATCTTCTGGGACGATTTTGCTGATGACGGAAGGGTCAAAGCCGTAACCGACAGCACAGAGTCGGAGGAAGGCCGCAGCGATATGGCAACTCTTCTGATTTATTTCAAGCTCAACCCTGGAGAGGAGAGAGTCATCCCCTTTTATCTAACCTGGCACTTTCCCAATAGAGAGAATTACTGGAACAGAGAAGAGGGGGTGAGGGGCAAAAAATTCAAGAATTTTTATGCGACTCAATTCCATGATGCCTGGGAGGTCGCTCGTTATCTGCTCGAGAATGAGAAAGAGCTCTGCCAAGAGACGAAGAAATTCCATGACATTCTCTTCCGGTCGAGCTACCCGTCCTACGTCATCGACGCCCTCTCCTCGCAGGCATCCTCGCTCAAGACGAACCTGGTAATGCGCACCGAAGACGGAAAATTTTTCGGGTTTGAGGGTTTGAGTGACGATTCCGGCTGTTGTCCGATGAACTGCACTCATGTCTGGAACTACGAACAGACCTTAGCCTACCTTTTTCCCTGTCTTGAAAGATCGGTGAGAGAAACGGATTTCCTTCATAATACCTTTGATAATGGATACCAGGTCTTCAGAACTCTCATCCCTCTTGGTGATTACTGGTGGAGCTTTAAACCCTGCGCCGACGGGCAGATGGGAAACATCGTCAGGGCTTACCGGGAATGGAAGCTTTGCGGAGACATGGAATGGCTCAGGAAGCTCTGGCCTAAGGTCAAAGCGGCTCTTGAATTTGCCTGGAAGGGAGTGGGGGAAGTGGACAAGAAGTTTGAGTGGCAGAAAGAACAGCTCAGGCTACCTTGGGACCCGGATAAAGACGGAGTCATGGAAGGCGAGCAGCACAACACCTATGACATCGAATTTTATGGCCCGAACACGATGACCGGCTCGCTTTATTTAGCTGCCCTTAAGGCTTCAGCGGAGATGGCTGAGGCTCTTGGAGAAAAGAGAATGGCGAAAGAGTGGCTTGCGCTTTATGAGAAAGGCTCGAGAGAATACGACAGGCTCCTGTGGAATGGCGAATACTATGTCCAGAAGGTTGAGGTCATGGAAGGGCTCGTTGTCCCTGAGCATTTACGCTCGCCTGAGAAGGACGGCGATAACCCTTGCTGTGAAGGGAAGGAATCTCCTGGAGGAAAGAAGGAAGCGCTGGAAAAGGGAGAGGTCATTCCCAAGTATCAGTATGGAGAAGGATGCTTATCAGACCAGCTCCTCGGCCAGTATCTGGCTCATGTTGCAGGTCTGGGGTACATCCTCGACAAGGAACATGTCGACAAAGCCATGGGCTCAATCTTCAAAAACAATTTTGTCAATAACTTGAGCAGTTTCTCCAACGTGCAGAGAGTCTATGCTCTGAATGAGGAAGCAGGCCTTTTGCTTTGTTCTTGGCCAAAAGGAGCCAGGCCGGCGCTCCCCTTTGTCTATTCCGATGAAGTCTGGACCGGGATTGAATACCAGGTGGCTGCC
The DNA here is from genome assembly GCA_964549955.1 of uncultured Eubacteriales bacterium. Classification (GTDB taxonomy): domain Bacteria; phylum Acidobacteriota; class Aminicenantia; order Aminicenantales; family Aminicenantaceae; genus CAZGMN01. The sequence continues at coordinate 2,817 of CAZJXZ010000169.1, read as the reverse complement.
TCTTTAATCTATTCTGGCTTGGTTGAGGAGGGTTTGACCATAGTCAAAGCAGCAAGGGACAGGTACAGGGGCTTCAACCGCAACCCTTGGGATGAGCTTGAATGCGGCCACCATTATGCCCGAGCCATGGCCAGCTGGGCACTGCTTCTGGCCCTCTCAGGCTTCCAGTATGATGGAGTTTCAGGTTTCATCGCCTTTTCGCCAAGGATCAACAAAGACAATTACTTCACCTTCTGGTCTTCAGGAAGCGGCTGGGGAAGTTTCGAGCTGAAGGGCAAGGAAATGAAGCTAAGAGTCGAAGAGGGGAGCTTGAAGCTTTCAAGGCTTGGAGTTTCAAAAGAGTATGGCTTCAAGTCAGCCCAGAGAGTGCTTGTCAACGTGAAAGAGGTTCCGGCCAAGGTGAAGCTTTCGAGAGATTTATCTGAGGTGGAGTTCGATAAGCCAATTGACCTCTATCGAGGAGGCGAGGTAGCAGTCATTTTTGAGAAATAGTGTCATTGACTAACACAAAAGCTGCGTGCTTTCGAACCACTCTGCCCGAGCCCTCCAAACCACGGATTTGTTGATGCTTCCGGCTTGAAACTTTTGAGCAAGATTCTTAGTTTTTATCTACAAAGAGCAGGGAGACAGAGGAGGCGAACAATAAATGATGAAAAGATTTCATTCAATCGGCTTGCTTATAGCTTTCACCATTGCTTTTTTTGGGGGACTCGCCAGAGGACAGGAGAATTCGGAAAAGCAGAGTATTTTGCCTGAGATATCTGAATATTACCAGAATTATAATTTTATCAGCTCTTTCAGTTCTCACTCTGAACGAGAGACTTTGGCCGGATACCTTTCTCAAGAAGAGCTTCCGCAGAAGTTGAAGTCTGAACGCCTAGAAAAGGTCTTTCAATCGATGAAAAGAGTCAAAGCAAGAGTTATAAGATTCGACCCAAAAATGGTCATTCAGGCTGAGCCGAAAGGCTGGAATATCTTTCCTTCGGAGATGATTGAAATAAGAGATTTTAAGCAGAACGGTTCAGAAATATCAGTTGGGGTGGCGGCCTACGCCCTAAAGCCTGAAGAAAATTTTAGATTTATAGCTTTGTATGAGGAACATAAGGGGAATGAAAAAGAAATCCCCTCTGAGGAAGAAAGAATAGAAATGACAAGATCTAAATTCCCGCCAAGGATAGAAGTCCACAAGTGGCTTTATATCAACGGGCAATGGATGAGACAGGAAGCAAAAGTTGTCTTCCTCAAAGATAAAGAATAAAAATATTGGAGGAAAGCTTTTTTATTTATAAAATTCTATCGGCTCTCAACCTCAAAACTACCTTTGAGCCTGATATCCTCGGACGAGCCTCCGACCATGACCTCAAAAGTCCCTGGCTCGACAACGCTTCTCAATTTGATGTCGAGGAAAGATATCTGCTCTGGAGTGAGGACAAAGGTCACTGTTTTCTTCTCCTTTGGCTCTAGGGTTATTCTTTTGAAACCTTTGAGCTCTCTCACCGGCCTGGCCGGGAAGGAGACAGGGTCGTGCAGATACAATTGAACGACTTCATCTCCTTTGCGCTCGCCTAAATTTTCGATATCCACGCTGACTCGGAGTTCGCCGTTCTGCCCAATTTTTTGAGGCGTTATTTGTAAATTGCTGTACTCGAACTTGGTGTAGCTCAGCCCGTAGCCGAAAGGAAAGAGTGGCTTGCCACTGAGGTCGACATAGTCATATCCCCGGCCTGTCGGCTTGTAGTTGTTGTAGAGCGGCACCTGACCGACCGATTGGGGGAAGGTGATAGGCAGCCTTCCGCCTGGATTGTAATCGCCGAAAAGAACATCGGCGATCGCATTTCCTCCTTCTTCTCCCGGATACCAGGCCTCGACGATGGCCTTCGCCCGGTCGATCCAGTTCGCCATGGTCACGGCGCTGCCGTTGATGAGGACGACAACTGTCGGGACTCCGCTGCTGCTCACGGCTTTGATCAGCTCTTCCTGCAAGCCGGGCAGCTCAAGCTTGGAGCGGTCGCGTCCCTCGCCTTCGATGATGCCGGTGACGATGATCGCTGCTTCGGATTTCTTCGCCGCAGAGACAGCTTCTTGAATTCCGATATCCTCCCTTGGCTTGAGATTCCATCCAAGGTGGGCAACAGCTCCTCCGCCATTCTCGTAGTATTCGATGAGGATATCGTAAGGATGTCCGGCCTCGAGCTTTAGGGAAACATAATCCGAGGTCGGGCCGCGGTCATACCACTTGTCCACGAGCAGTTTTCCGTCAAGATAAAAGCGGAGACCGTCATCAGTGGTTATGCTCAGCTGGTAGATGTTCGTCTCGCTGGGGACGAGCTTTCCCGTCCACCTGACCGAGAATTGGTCTGAGTTGACTTGTGGGTCTGGGGAGCCTGATTCCCAGTTGAAATTGACTTGCCTGTCGATTCTGGTCAGAGCCGGTGTTCCGGAGAGTTTCATATTGTTGAAGTATTCGCCCTTCAAGCCATGAATTCCTGGTTTGGCGCCAGCTGGAACCAAACTTTCAGCGGCAATGGGTGGAAGAGCTGTCCACTCCAGCTGGCAACCCTGGGCGTAATAGACTTTTGTTGTCGGAGAAACCTTGTCTTTGATGCCCTCGAGTGGGGTAACAATCTTCATCCCGAAGCCGCTGTATCCTCCCAGCCGGCCGACATCGGCATTGGGACCGATGACTGCGATCGATTTTATATCCTTGCGCAGAGGGAGGAAATTGTCTTGATTCTTCAAGAGGACGATGGCTTCCTGCGCAGCCTGCCGCGCAAGCTGGCGGTGCTCCGCAGAATCGTTGATTTTCTCTGCATATTC
>CAZJXZ010000168.1:0-5886 GCA_964549955.1 uncultured Eubacteriales bacterium | reverse complement strand
CTCGACTTTTTTCAGCAGAGAATGGCTTTTATTTCTCATCCTCATCCTCCTCAGTTTGGGAGGTGGAGGCCTGTTTCTCTGGCGATGGAAGAAAAGAGGTGTTTTTGCTTCTTTATAAGTTAAACATTCTTTTATTGAAAATAATTTTTCAATGTGATATTTGAGGGGGACATGGAGGAAGAAAAAAGAAAATTCTTGAGATTTGAATGCCTGATTCCCGTAGAAATCTCTATGCCAGGAAGAACACATATGCTCGAGAGAGCAGCAATCCATGATTTTTCGACAGAGGGGCTGAAGCTGGCGATCAATTTTGACCTTAAGCCAGGCACTCCGATGGAGATCAACATCAACCTGCCTGAGAAAAACTTGTTGGCCACCGTTTCAGCAGAAATCGCCTGGGCAAGAAGCACAGAGGACAAGATGGAGGTGGGGCTGAAAATCAAAAAAATGGATAAGAAAGCAAAGAGCGAGTTGCTTAACTATCTATTCCCCCAGTGGTTAGAGAAGAAGAGAAAGGAAAAAAATGAAGGGTAAAACCCTTGCCATGACATTTTGCTTAATGCGTTTGTATTAATATCAACATTGTCCAAAATATCTCATTGACAAAACTTAGAAATAAGTCTATTTATAATATTACCTAATACAGGCGCGGGGATTTTATGGAAAACGAAAACATCTTGCGCTCTTGGAAAGAAATTTCCAAATACCTCAATCAGGATATAAGAACCTGCCAGAGGTGGGAAATAGAATTTGGATTGCCGGTTCGCCGCATCAGCAATCATTCCCTTCGCTCAAAGGTTTTCGCCTACAGATCAGAAATTGACCAATGGCTCAAAGAAAAAACGAAAAATCACATCCTCAGGAAAAAAGCCTTCTTTGAAAGAAGAGAGGTCTACCTTGGATTGATATCGTTCCTGGCCATTATCGCCGGCTTCTTCTCTTTTTTGTATTTCACTCATCAGAAGCCGATTTCATCCTCATTCAAAGGCTTATCTATTGCTGTCTGTCCTTTTGAAGTCGTCAACCCCACCGAGTCCGATGAATATATTTCAGAGGGATTGACCGCCCAGACCATCAATCTGCTCACTAAATATAACCAGCTTCAGGTCATTCCAGTCCCGGCTGCTGCCGGAGGCGAAACGCAAAGCGCAGAGTTATTAAAAAGAGATTTAAAGGCAGATTATGTTTTAGCTGCAAAAATTGAAAAAGACGATGCTAAAATCAAAATCTGTGCCAAGCTCTTCAGAAGCAAAGATAAGAAGACAATCATGGATGAAGTTATTGAAGATAGATTAAGCAACCTCTATTCTGTGGAGGAAAATCTCTGCTTGAAGATCCTTGAAAATCTGGACTTGCTGAAAGACATGGATCCTTCCCTGTTGTTTGGCGAGGAAAAGGCTGTCAACTATGAAGCCGTCGATTCTGTTTTGGCAGGAAATTATATCTTAAACAGAGTAAATGAAAATAATGATACGCCCTGGAAGCTAAGCCACAAAGGAAATTATTACTGGAGCCAGTCCACTAAAGAAAGCAACGAGCTGGCCATCAAATTCTTCAACCAGGCGATCGGAATCGATAGTAACTATGCCGACGCCTACATTGGGCTTGCCCACTGCTATGCTAACAATGTCAATTTTGGGTGGAATTCTAATGTATCATGGCTGAATCTAGCTGAGGAAATGCTTCAAAAGGCGCAAAAGATTGACCCTGACCTCCCTGATTATTACCCGACATTAATCGAGGTCTATCTACTAAAAGACACAGTCTTTGACGTAGATTTGAATGAATCAGCTTTCCAACTGGCTCAGGAAGGAATAAAAAAATACCCTAATCACGCTCAGATGAATTCGATTACCGGATACTGTTATCTGCGAAGATTTGGAGGAGAGGGCAACGAGGCTGATTTTGAAAAAGCTTTGGAATATAAAGATAAAAGCTTCTGGCTGAATACCTATGCTTCCCATAACTTCCTGGTAGCAATCCTTCTGATGCTCGACCGGAAGTTTGACCTAGCCCTCAACCGCCTCGATATTGCAAAAAATTATGCGCCTCCTCAGATGGCTGATTTTACCTATGGCGAGATTTTTTACTACAAAGGAGACCTGGATAAAAGCAAGGAAATCTTTCTTCAAATGGAGATGCCGACTGAAATGAAAGTTGGAGCGCTGCTCTACATGAGCATGATCGCTGCTCAAAGAGGAGATAAGAGCGAGGTCCAAAGGATAATCCAGGATATCAATAATCAATCCCCTGACGAAAATTATTTCTTTGAGATGCCCCTCAGGCTGGCTTCCATATATATGGGAATAGGAGAAAGAGAGCTCGGATATAAATACTTGAAATCCTTTTTCAGCAGCGAAAGGGCAAAAAAAATGCATTATGTTTACAGTAAATATGTGGATCTCGACAAGAACTTTGACAGTGTCAGAAATGACGAGGAATTAAAAAAAATATTAAGCAAGGGGTGAGGTGATGGCCAAGAGCAAGACAATCCGGGTGACTCCCAACCTGAAGAAATGCTTGGAAGAGTTAAAGGAAGCAGTTAAAACCATGCCTCCAGGAAACCGGAAAATAAGGGCTGAAGGGGCAATCCGCTATCTCAGCAGGACTTTCAAGGGAGAAAAGCAACCGGGCCAGGGATCCATATGTCCCCCGCTGACAATCATAATAAGATAATATTTTCATCATAGCTCGATAACTCTAAGAGAAGACAAATTGGAAATGAAGATTTCAAGTCTTACTCTAATTGTCACCGACGACTGCAATTTTAGCTGCAGCTACTGCTATAAGAAAAAGAGCAAAAAATCCATGGATTACGCCACAGCAGAAAAGGCATTGATTTTTTTTTGCCTCGACTAGCCAAAGGATACTTTCTTAATTTTTATGGAGGAGAGCCTCTCCTTAACTTTGATTTAATTGAAAAGACCTTATCCTTCCTCGAAGACAAGAACAGAGAGCTAAAAAAAAGAGGCAGCTACTCCCTGACAACCAACGGAAGCCTTCTCACAGAAAAAACAATCCGTTTCCTCAACGAACACAAGTTTTTCGTTGTCTTGAGCTTTGACGGCCTCGCCCAGGAGCAGCAGAGGAAGAAAGGGACTTTTGAAAGCACAGTCTCACTCATCAAAAAAATATTGAAATCGCCAGGAATCAAGATTCAAGTCAACAGCGTCTTTACCCCTCAGAGCGTCCATGCCCTCTCAGAATCGATTAAGCTCGCCATAGACCTAGGCCTTCCGGAGATCAATTATTCTCTTTCCATACTTGAACCCTGGGATAGGATTTCGCTGCTCAACCTTAGGGATGAAATCAGAGAGTTGAGGAAAATTCTTGTCGCCCATTATAGAAGAAAGAGAGTTATCCCTGTTATGGATTTCAGAGAAAAACCTGGAAGAGGAGTTTTTTATTGTGCGGCTGGAAAGGACAGGCTGGCCGTTACTCCTGATGAAGAAGTCTGGGGATGCCAGCTTTTCCCGGAATATTTTAAGGTAAGAAAAAATTCTGCTGAATTCAAAAAATTTTTCTTCGGCACTCTGGATAATTTCATCGCCAATTATAAAAATATTTACGCCCGAATCTATCGCAATTATACCTGGCTTTCAACGGATAATTACTCGACGGCCGCCATGGATTGCTATCTCTGCCCTGAGCTCGAAGATTGCCAGGTCTGCCCGGTTAACGCTGCTTTTAGCGGAAGCCCTCTGGCGAAAATTCCCGATTATCTCTGTGAGATCCAGAGGATAAAGGCCGAAGAAAAAAAGAAGTTCAGGGATGAAATATAACTTCAGCCCAGCCTCAAATCCTAACCTCCTTCATAAGCAGTCCATAACGGTTTAGAAGGTGCAACCTTTCTGAAAGGAAACATGCTAAATTCCGTTATAATCATAAATTTGTATGAGGAGTCCTGTCACGCCGTGCCACCTCGCTGTTAGTCATTGGCTATCATGGAATTTGGCATGCCATCTTTTTGAAAGAAGGGGTTGTAAAAAAATAACAAGAAAATTATAATCCAAAAGATAATCAAAATGAATTTCGAGCAAAGCATCTCTTTTCCATGAATGATAACGACGATAAGGATCATATCGCATATAGAAAAATGTTCTCATCTTTAAAAGACAAGGAGGCAAGCATGGATAGAAACATTCCCAGACCTTACCTGGGCATCGTTGTCATGCTCGGCGCTGTTTGGGGCCTTTCTGAAGCAGGCCTTGGCATGTCGCTTCGCAGCTGCGCTTCTTCTCTTTCTGGTTCGATAATGACCGGTGTTGCTCTCTTTTTTATCGCTTCCGCCTGGGCTTTAACTAAAAAAACTCTTGGCGTCGCCCAGGTGATTATCATCACCAGCCTCTTCAAGATGTTTGACGCCCTTCTTCTTTCGCTCCCCATCCAGCATGGAGCTGTTGCCAATCCTATTTTTGCTTTCCTGACTGAGGCAGCGTCTTTTCTCTTTCTGGCCTTCATCTTCAATGAAAAGCTGAAGGAAAAGAGCGAAGGCCAGGCTCTGATGGGCGGAATGGCAGCTCTCTTGGCCGTCAACCTTTTTCCCCTGGTTAAATACGCAACAGGCATCCCGGCCTGCGTCTATCCTGGAACCGGCTACCCCCTCTCGCTTTACTACTCTCCTGTCGCTGTCTTCCTCTCTGCGGCCACTGTTCCTCTTGGAATCCTTGTTGGAGTCAGGCTCAAGGTCCTGGAGACAAAGCTTGAAGAAGCTGCTCTTGGAAGAAAATGGAGGTATCTTGTCTCGGCTGCAACTTTCATCCTCTGTCTGGCAGTCATCGCCTTGATCAGGCTGACATAAGTGAGATTGTTTTTCGCTGAAGAGGAGAGATAAGATGGAAAAAGCCAGAGAAAAGCAAAGAAAAACCTTTACAAGAAGGGATTTCCTCAAGGGATTCGGGGGCGGGGCTATTGGTGCTGCTGTTCTTCCCAAACTTCTCGCCCAGGAGATGACCTCTCTCCAGACAAGAAAAGGCAACATTCCCCTCTATTCCAGAAAAGAAATCGCTATGACTGTCAACGGAAAACAATTGCGGCTTGTCGTTGAGCCAAGGGAAACTCTCCTTGATGTCTTGAGAGAAAAGTTGAATCTGACCGGAACAAAAAGAACATGCAACAGAGGAGAATGCGGCGGCTGCACAGTTCTTCTGGACGGATTCCCTGTTTATTCCTGCCTCTATTTAGCCATTAGAGCCGACGGCAGAAACATCACCACCATCGAAGGGCTGGCATCCGGAGACAAGCTTCACCCTGTCCAACAGGCATTCATCGAAAAAGATGGATACCAGTGCGGCTTTTGCACTCCGGGATTCATCATGTCTTCTGTGGCCTTGCTCAACACAAACAAGAATCCGAACCTCGAAGAAGTCAAAGAAGCCCTTTCCGGAAACCTGTGCCGCTGCGGAAATTACACAAAGATCTACGAAGCTGTCTTGACGGCTTCCACCAGGAGGCCCTGAATGAGAAAGAAAGAATATTTGAAAAACATCGAACGCTCGAGTCTCCTCTATTTTGAGGAATTCAGGGACAAGGAAACTCAGCAGCCAGCAGTCACTCCCTCTGCCGAAAAGGAAAGATTCAAGATTATCGGCAATTCTGTGCCCAGAATAGAAGGTGAGAAGATTGTCAGCGGCCAGGCTCCTTACACCCACGACATCCAGCTCAGAGGGATGCTCTATGGAAAAGTCCTGAGGAGTCCTCATCCCTGTGCTGAGATTGTGTCCATGGATTTAAGCGGCGCTGCGAGCCTGCCAGGCGTTAAGGCTGCGCTCCAGCTCAAAGAGGGCAAAGTCAAATATGCCGGCGAGCTGGTGGCCGCATTGGCAGCAGTCGACGAGAACACAGCAGAGGAAGCTTTAAAGCTGGTCAAGGTCGAATACAAGCCCC
>CAZJXZ010000167.1:0-5945 GCA_964549955.1 uncultured Eubacteriales bacterium | reverse complement strand
GCTTGACCACAAAAATCAAGAGAACAGCCATTGCTGCATAAAGATAGCTTTTTTCCTCGGGAGTATAGCTTCTCAAGATAAGGGCCTCTCTTATGGGCTTGATGATGTAGTATGCGGCGAGGAGTAAAAACACGTTTAAGGACAGAAGCAGTGCTGTCGGCACTTCGCCTGGGTGGATTTCGGTGAAGATTCTGAGAATTTTGTAGACAATCCCCTCTCGTTTCTTTTGATTATTCATGAATTTTCCCCTTCCTTGAGTTTTTTAATTTTTTTGATAGATTCTTTATTTTTTTCAAATCAGCTGAGCCTTAATTAGAATGAAATGAATTAAAAATATTCACTTCCAGCTTAAAGCTCATAAATTTAGGAGCAATATATTGAAATTGGGATGACTTGTCAACATAAAGTTTTGCGAGGACCAAGTCGTAAAATTCGATGATTGATTCTCTCTCCTATGCCTCGCTGTTCTCCTTTTTCCACCATTCCTGTGAATAAGCCTGTTGAAAAATAGGGGATTTCTATTTTTAAAGATTGATTGAATTAAAGTTATGGGATATTGCACAATTTTTGGTCGCTTTTTTTATAACCTTTTGTTCCCCTCGGTGAGGCAAGTTACGGCTCTTGGCTAAACAGCCGGCTTGGAGAGCTTTCAGAGGAAGAGAACAGCTTCTTCCCCTTTTTCTTGGATGAGCTGCTTGATTCTGTCGATGATGGCCTTCTTTCTTTCGAGCAAAGCTTGAATTTCCTTGTCATTGAGGTAAAGCTTGAGCTTGGCCATGACCTCATCATCACCCAGGTTCATCAGGTTTTGGTAGAGTTTCTTCGAGCAGCGGCTGATTGGGCAGTCTGGGATTAATTCCGCTCGAGGAGCAAAGGCTTCAGAGAAATCAACAATCCAGACTTTCCAATCTTCCTTGGGCATGATTAAGATATCGCCCAAGTCTCTCTCTCCGCACAAAGAACGGTTGTAACACAAATTTTCAAAAACTTTTATCTCTTCCAGAGCATTCTCGAAGACTTTAGGGTCCGGGGATTCGATTTTTTTTATTCTTCGTTCTTTTTCCTGTAAGGCGCCCTCCAGGAATATCATCAGCGATCCTTTTTTTCCCTCTATTTCCCTCATGACGATAGGTGGAACTCTGTTGAGGTCGAGGAGCTTATCAAGCTCGTAAGCAGCGATTCCGTATTTATAGCTATCTGCAGGAGCGGTTGGTCTGGGACGGTCGGTAAGCTTAAAAAACCCTCGGCGCTTAATTTTTCCATCATCAAGTCTTACAATATAAGAATCTGTTCTTCCTCCCACTGGTTTCTTATCAGGTCCAATCTTGGCCGTTTTTAAGTAGGCTTCAAGCTCCTCTCGTGTTTTGCTTTCTTGGTTCATTGTCAGTGATTTGCATTGGAGCCAATTGCCAGAAATGAAGCAAACAAAAAAGATGAAGGCCAAAGCAATCTTAATTTTCATTGTTTCCCCCCGTAAAATATTCCAATTCTCAGGGTATCCCTTAAGATTCTGCCAACGAATTCAAGAAGCTGATTGGCTTTTATCGCCATCCCTTCCTGACGAAATTTTATCTGCTCAACGGGCCGCGAGCCTCCATCTCCGAAGTCTAAAGGCCAAACAGAGAATTTGTAATCATTCCCTGTATCCTCGATGATCAGGGCAGTCGCGCGGCCCCCCCTGTAGATTTTTGAGTTGATTCCGGTATCGATGATCCAGATTTTTCCCTCAAGTCGTTCCATGTCCTTTTTGCTCTTAATGATACGAGGAGTATGGGCTACAACCATGTGTTTAATCTCGAGATTTTTAAAAATCTGATCAACCCCTGGTTTTAAATCTTCATCCTTAATTCCATCTGTAGCTAAATCCCGGTACCAGAGTGGCCCATCACGCTCATAAACAATATAGAGAGGATCTAAAGGGTTTTCCCTGATATAGCTATACAATTCCACGCGCATCCGGTCGTTTATGGCTTTAAGCTTCCAGGTCGAGAACCTTTCGCTGATTCCTCCATGGACGAAGATGATATCATTGATCTTGATCACAACGTTGTGTTCAACGAGCCATTTGCCGTATTTCTCTCTGAAGTTTCTTTTATATTCTATTCGCGCTGAGTCTTGACGGTCGGCGATGGCTTTCCTTAGAGCTCCTTCCCAATAATTCCTTAATCTTTGCGCTAAAGGATAGTCTAGCCTGCTTCCTTTTGGAGGTTGTTTTGCGTAATCTCTTCTGATTTTTCTTTCCTGCTTTTCCTTATAGCTTGCAGGGAGAAAAGAGAGAAATTGATCCAGAGTCACGTAATTCTCAAACTCCCATGCTATGTCTAAAATGTTCATTTCTTCATGATTCCCAAGAAGAAGGTGAACCTTGCCCCCTGCCTGTTCAGCCTCTTTCTCCAATTGCATCAAAAGGTCAAAGATATCCTTGGCATGATCCCCCCTGTCCATCACATCCCCAATCTGAACAAGATGAGTTTTGCCGCCAGTCCAATGAAGGTCCTTATCGACCAATCCTGCTCCTCTCAGGATTTCGACAAAGCTGTCATAATCGCCGTGCAGATCTCCGACAGCGACAATTTTCTGGATGCCAGCCCATTCACACTGGGTGTTGGAAGCGTAAAGAGGGGAGAGGAGGACAAGGGTAAAAAGAGCGATGAAGGGTATGGTTTTGGTTTTTCTGATGGATTGAACAATCAGCTTATTTCTCATGTTGTTTGATCTAAAATTCGGCCTAAAAACTCTTTATATATTTTATTATATTTTTTAATAATAGCAAATTAAGTAGAAACATACTCAAAGATTAAGTCTATGATCCTTATAGTTGATTTTCTTGCCGAGAAGCAATTGCCAATTCGTAATGTTGTGTTGGCATAATCCTTGACTATTTCCTCTATTGTTGATATTTTTAGCCAAAAGTCATGGAAAATAAGATAACGAAGTGCCCTCAGTGCCATTCTGAGAATCCCCAAGACAGCCGCTTTTGCAGCAAATGCGGAACAAGAATTCAGCCTCCAGAGGAAGTTCCCTTTTCTCTAACAAAAACGCTCGAGGTTCCGTTCAAAGAACTAGCCGTCGGGAGTATTTTTGCCGGAAGATACCAGCTCATTGAAGAGCTGGGTAAAGGTGGAATGGGCATAGTCTACAAGGCCTTAGACAAAGAAGTAGGGGAGCAGGTCGCTTTAAAGCTCTTAAGCCCGGAGATTGCCGCTGATGAGAAAACCGTCGAGCGTTTTCGAAACGAGCTGAAATTTGCCCGAAAAATATCTCACCGGAATGTCTGCCGCACCTATCATTTTGGTGAGGAGGAAAAGACCCGTTATATCACCATGGAGTATGTTCCTGGCGAGGATTTGAAAAGCACCATCCGCAGAGTTGGACAACTGAGTGTTGCCAAAGCGGTTTCAATTGCCAAACAAGTCTGCGAAGGGCTGGCAGAGGCTCACAGGCTTGGAGTTGTGCACCGCGACCTGAAGCCGCAGAATATCATGATTGACAGAGAGGGAAGCGCCCGGATCATGGATTTCGGCATAGCCCGCTCGCTGAAAGCCAAAGGGATAACGGGTGAGGGGGTGATGATCGGCACCCCGGATTACATGTCGCCTGAGCAGGCCGAGGGGGCTGAAGTCGATCATCGCTCTGATATCTACTCTCTGGGAGTCATCCTCTATGAGATGGTCACCGGTCAGCTTCCATTTGGAGGGGACACGCCTCTCAGCGTTATTCTCAAGCATAAAACTCAAGAGCCTCCTCATCCTAGACAATTCAATGCCCAGATTCCAGAAGATTTCAATCGATTGATACTCAAATGCATGGAGAAGGATAGGCAAAGAAGGTATCAGTCAGCCCAGGAGCTTCTTTTCGAATTAAGCAGGATAGAGAGAGAAATTCCGACAGTGGAGAGGATAAAGGTCGAGGAAAAGAGAAGAAGAGGGCTGACCGTAGTCCAGAAGACGCGAATCAAATGGGCCACAGCACTCGTCCTGGCTATCCTTATCATTCTCGGAGCTTTTTATCTCTGGAAAGGCTTCATCCAGGCAAAGCCTAAGTACGAGAATTTTATTTCATTCGAGTTGGCCGCAGATAAACCTCAAGAGATAGAGAGAGATATCCTCGAATTTTTGCTGCTGCGCTCTTTAACCGCGTCAACAAAGTTAAATATCTATACTCAAGAAGACCTTATCACTTATAAAAAGAAGACTGAATCAATCGAAGAAAAGCCAAAGAAGCCTCTGCTGATGATTAGCGCTGAAGTCTTTCCCAGAGTGACGGGGTTTGAATTCTATGTTTCCATAAGAATAAGGGATAAGGCGGCGCGCTCAGAAAAGCATGACTGTAAAGGTTATTACGACTTCATTACCGATAAAATAGAGAAAGTCCATTCATTCCTTTCGCGTGAGTCAGAGGGATTGATAGGAAAAATAGAAGGGGATAGGCTGCTCTCCCAGATTTGCACCGATAGTCCGGATTCTCTCAGCCATTTCCTGAAGGGAGAGGATGCCTGGAAGAAGCTGGATAGAGATACAGCTTATTTTGAGTATAGAACAGCCATTGAGATTGATCCGGAGTTCAGCCTGGCTCGATTGAAATTTGCTGAAGTCCTCCTCTTTCGGGGAGACAGAGAGGAAGCTGAAAAAAATCTTAAGATATCTCTTGAAAAGAAAGAAAGGCTTATCGAGTATGACTTGCTCCGGCTAAGAGCGTTGATGGCCAGGGTAAGTTTCAAGCCAAGTGAAGAGCGCCAGTATATCAGGCAGTTGACCGAAGCTTTTCCCTTTAAAAAGGAGTATCATTACGAGCTCGCCGAATCTTACTTTCAGTGTGCTGATGCCGATGAGGCCGTGAAACACTACACTCAGGCCATAGGATTGGACCCCAACTACTCCTTGGCTCACAATCATCTTGCCTTCTGTTATTCCTGGATGGGGAATCATGCGCTTGCCGAGGAGCATTTTAAGAAATATGTTGAATTGGATGCTACAGCCAACTCTTATGATAGCCTCGCCTCGGGGTATATGTTTGCCGGAAGGTACGACGATGCCATAAACGCTATCGAAAGAGGAAAAGAGATTGACCCCAAGCTTGATTATCTTTACACAAATCTGGCGAGAAATTTTATTCTAAGGGGCTCTCTCCAGGAGGCCGTTAAAAATATTGAAGAGCTCAAAAAAGTAACTACAAGAGAAAGAGAAAAGGTTAACGCCCATTTTTATCTAGCCCTTATCGACAGCTTGAGAGGGAATATTGAAAAATCGATAAAGGAAATAAAGCCGGTCTGCGATTTTTATGCAGCCGACATTTATAGCAACAGGCTTGATGAATCTCCGAACCTTCCTTTTTGGTTTGCAGGATGTATGGCGGCCCAAAAAGGAAATTTAAGGACTCTTCAAGACGTATTGAGCAAGATGGGGCAGAAGATTGTTAATAATGAAGTGAACGCGACAAACTATTTTCCAGTCTATAAGTTTTACATTCATCTCAGAGTACTCGAGGGATACTTAAAAGGTAATGTTGAGGACGTTTTAGGGAGTATCGAAGAAGGGAAGAGAATAAAAAAGAAAATGGGCCATTGGTCTTCAATGTTCAACCAATCATATTTTTATGAGGAGTTTGCCGAAATTCTTATGAAGATGAAAAAAGCAGACCTGGCGCTTGAGCTTTTGAAAGAAGCCAGCGAATACAATCCCAATTACGCTGCATCGCGCTTAAACTTGGCTGAGGTCTATCTTATGAATAATGATCTCAACCAAGCCAAAAAAGAGTATCAAAAAGCCAAGGAGCTTTTATCTCATGCAGACAAGGATTTCATATTAGTCAATAAATTGGAAATGATGAATAAGAAAATCCCGGGACTGTCCGCCCTTGATGAGCCGAGATAACTTTTTGCCAAAAATAATTATTAGTTTTGACATCAATTTTTTTCTGTGATATAAATCTTCTAACATTAGAGT